>JAWKNW010000019.1 GCA_041391505.1 Rhodothermales bacterium | reverse complement strand
GACGATGGCCTGCTCGTCGAGGCCTGGGCGCCTTTCGTACGGGAGCTGTCGGTGCTCGTCGCGCGCCGGCCGGGGGGCGAACACGTCGTGTACCCCGTGGCCTATACCGAGCAACGCGATCATCGTTGTCATGCCGTGGTGGTGCCGGCGGGCATTTCGCCCGAGGTCGCCGGCGCGGCGCAGCGGATCGGTCTGGCGGCCGTCGAGGCCTTCGGCAGCGTCGGCATCACCGCGGTGGAACTCTTCGAGCTGGCGGACGGCACGATCCTGATCAACGAGATGGCGCCGCGTCCGCATAACACCGGGCATTACTCCATCGAAGGCAGCCAGACCTCCCAGTTCGAAAATCATCTGCGCGGGATACTGGACTGGCCGCTAGGCGATCCGTCGCTGCGGGCTCCCTGTGCCGTGATGGTGAATGTGCTCGGGCATCGCAGCGGGCCGGCGTCCACCGACGGGCTGCGCGACGCCCTCCGCATCGATGGCGCGGCCATCCATATTTATGGCAAGGCGGACGTAAAACCGCGCCGCAAGATGGGCCACGTGACGACCACCGGGGATTCCCCGGACGAAACACGCGCGCGCGCGGAGCGTGCCGCGTCCCTGATCATGCTGTAGGAGAGCAACCGATGTCTACCGACCTGTCCCCTCTCGTGGGTATTGCCATGGGCAGCGAATCGGACCTGCCCGTCATGGAGGCGGCCGCCGAGGCGCTCGCGGAATTCGGCGTTCCGTTCGAAATGCGCGTCCTATCCGCGCATCGCACGCCGGCGGCGATGACCGCCTATGCGCGGACTGCCCATGAGCGCGGCATCAAGGTCATCATTGCCGGCGCCGGCGGCGCCGCGCACCTACCGGGGATGATCGCCGCATCGACCCCCCTGCCCGTCATCGGTGTTCCGGTGCCCACACGGCATCTTCAGGGGCTGGATTCACTGCTCTCCATCGTCCAGATGCCGGGGGGCGTTCCCGTGGCGACGGTGGCCATCGGCGGCGCAAAAAACGCCGGCCTGCTCGCCGTGCAAATCCTTGCCACCGGCGACCCGGGGCTTTTGCAACGGGTCGTGGCCTATAAGACGCATCTCCTCGAGGTCGTCGACAAGATGGACAACGCGGTCCGCGCGCGAGGCCTCGAATTGCTCGGCGGCCGACCAGAATAACCAGGGGCGCCCGCCGATCGATACAGCGGGCGCCCCTGGCACGTTCTTCTTTCCTGTCGCGTTACGCCTCGACCCCTTCCTCTTCGTCCTCGGACACCGGCGCGTTGTCGCTATAGTCGCGCTGCACCACGAACTGCGACACGAGCGAACGCAGGTTGTTGGTCAGGCGACCGAGTTCGCTGGCCGCGCCGGCGATGTCGGTGGCGCCGCGCGCCGAGTTGGTCGACAACTCCGAGATGCTCGCGACATTGGTTGAGATCTCCGAGCTGGTCTGGGCCTGCTCTTCTGTCGCCGCGGCGATCTGGGCGACCATGCCGATGGTCTGTTCGATATTGTGCTCGATATCCTGCAGGGCCAGGCCGGCCTTGTCGGCGAGTTCGAGCCCTTCGTCGACGCGCTGGCGCCCGTCCTGCATGGCCTTTACGGCCTGGCTCGTTTCCGTCTGGATGGAACGGATCATGTCGGCGATCTGCTGGGTCGAGTCGGTCGTGCGCTCGGCCAGCTTGCGCACTTCATCGGCGACGACGGCGAAGCCCTTGCCCTGCTCGCCGGCGCGGGCGGCCTCGATGGCCGCGTTGAGAGCCAGCAGGTTGGTCTGCTCGGCGATGCCTTCAATAACGGATACAATCTCGCCGATCTGGTTGCTGGAGTCTCCGAGGCGCTCGATGATGCCCGCCGAATGCTGCACCACGCCGGCGATCTCCTGAATCTTCTTGACCGTCTGCTGCACGACGAGGCCGCTCTGCTCGGCAGCCTTGCCCGAGGCATGCGTGATTTCGGCCGTCTTCGTGGCTGTCCGGGCATTGTCGGCGATCGTCATCGACATCTCCTCCACGGCCGCGGCAATTTCCGTCACCTGCGACGACTGTTCGCGCACATCGTTCGCGATGTCATCCGTCGCCGACCGGATCGAGACGGCAGACTTCGAGGTCGATGCCACGGCGTCGCTCACGTTCCGGATCATCGAACGCACGTTGGACACGGCGCGGTTGAAGCCCTGGAAGAGCTTCCCGATTTCATCGTTCGACGTCACCTGGAGCTCGACGGTAAGATCACCCTGCGCAAAACGCTCGATCGCATCCAGCATCTCCTCGACGCTGCCGGCGAGGTGCCGGCGCGAACGCTCGGCCTGCGATTTGGCTTGCTCCGCCGTGACGATGGCTTTTTCAGCTTTTTCCTTTTCGCCCTGCAATTCCGTTGTGGCGGTGCGAATATTGGCCACCATGGTATTAAACGCATCGCCCAGCTGTCCGAGTTCATCCGAGCGCTGCAGGGTGACATTCACCGAGGAGTCGCCCGATGCCATGCGCATTGCCGCATCCCGCAAGGTGTTGATGGGCCGTGTAAGCGACCGCGTAAACACGAGCGCCCCGAGCACGATAAGTACCATAATTACCAGTGCGGACAGGCCGATGAGGCGAGCCAGTCGCTGCGTGGGGGCGAGCGCCTCGGCTTCGGCAATTTCCGAGAGCAGCGCCCAGTCGACATCGGCGATCCGCAGTTGCTTGTAGGCGCTGAATACCCGGTTGCCGCGGTAGCCGGTGATCGCCTGCGCATTGCTGTCACCCGCGAGCGCACCGCGCACGCCCTCGGTGTCGATCTCCTGGAAAAGAATCGAGGTCTGATGCGCGGTAATGTGCGCGATCGCATCGGGATCGTATCCCTGGGCCCGCAGGTCCGCATAATACGCTTCCGTATCGTCGACGAGGCCGCGTGCGATGCTGCGCATCCGCAGGTCGCTCCCTACGAGGTAGGATTCGCCCGAGACGCCGAGACCGTCGGCCACCCAGCTTTCGCGTCCCGTCATGACCTGGTTGATGCGGTCGATCGGCATCTGAAAGATCAGCACGCCGATGCGTTCGTCGCCGTCGAAGATCGGTGAAGCGATAAACGAAGCCGGCGCCATGTAGGACGGGTCGTACTGCTCGAAATCGACCAGCTTGACAAAATCCTTGTCCTCGGCATTCCGCGCCTCGTTAAACACACGGGCCAGGTTGGTGTCCTTGTAGGGCCCCTCCAGCAAACTGGTCGCGTAATCGACCTCCTTGAACACCGAATACACGATGCTCCCGGTGCGGTCGTCGACCAGGAAAATGTCATAATATCCGAAGCGTTTCAGGTAATTGCGGATGATCGGATGGTAGATGCCGTGCAGCCGGCTGTACTCCGACCCGTCGTCCGCTTTGTTCAGTGCGTCTTTTTCGCCCAGGGGATTCGGATTCTCCGCGATATACTGGTCTTGCCAGTAGAGCGTCGTCTCGGATGTCGGCCAGAACTCCTCGATTTCATGATGATGGCTGGCCACCGCATCGAGACGCGGGATGAATTCGTTCAGATAATAGCCTTCGACATTATCCGACCACCGCTGCCGGATGGGGCTTGCGAGCGAGTCCGGCGTGTAGAAGGCCGTCCGGAAGCCGCGCATGGCGTCGATCATCATGCGATCTTCCGAGAGCGTCGCGACCTGATTGCGGATCTGCTCGAAATAGTTTTCGATCTGCCGTGCCTTGGTTTCCCGTACGGCGGTCAACTGATTGAACGATGCCTTCTCAAGCGAGCTCTTGCCAGAGTTGTAGCTCAAAACCCCTACGATGACGATGGCCGCAAGACCACTCAGCGTGAGTGCACCAAGCAGTTTAGAACGTATGCTCATGGAAAAACCAGTCAATGCCAGACGCGTGGCGCTTTTGATCCAAGATTTTTTACAGACGGCGCCGCCGGGATCCACGCAAAAGGACTCAGGCGCACCTACCGCCTGTAATCGACACCATTATGCGTTCTATTAACTTCTTCTTAAACACGCGATCACAGCGACACAGGGGTACGGGATACACGATGCAGGCAGATTGCCGAAAAACGGTGTCTTCGATAGAGAACAAAAAAAGCGGGAAGCCGGCATGGCCGGCTCCCCGCATAGAGCAGATCAAGGTGTTAGCGTCGGTTCTGTCGTCCGATCAGTCCTGCAAACCAAAGTGTGCCTTTACCGCCTCATAGTTATTCAGGTCGAGGTTGGCGGCGTGCACGTAGCCCAGGTCGTCGAGCACGACCACCTTGATCAGGCGATCGGGCTGGGCTTCGAGCGGAGCGGCCGGGGTGGAAGCCTCATAGAAGACCTCGACCATGCCATCGTCGAAGCCAAAACCGAGCGTGATGGTGTAGTCGACGGCGGGCAGGTCGGGCGACTCGTCCGCGATGGTGAACGGCATGGCGGTCCAGGTCCCCTGCTCCCGGAAGTAGGCGATCACCGCGCCGTGGTCGACGACGGCCGGCGTAATACCGCGTACGGTATACTGCGCGGAAGCGACATCGCCGTTGATCACGGCGTCGTCCATGGAGAAGACGAATTCGGCCGTGCGGATTTCGGTGCCCGCGGGGTCATTCGATTCGATGAAGCAGCCGGCGAACAGCGTGCTGAGAATCAGGGCGGTCGTTACGAACAGGTGCGATTTCATAGCAATCCTCGCTTCAATGGGTCATACAACAAAAAAGTCGCTTCCGATGCCTTTCAGGCGTTTCCGTGTCTATGGAGCACCTTTACAAAGCACAGGCCGGGCGTCTGTGCCAGTGGATTCTTTCCGTGCCTGTGCGCCGTCCCGGCCGGCGTGATCCTCGATTTGATGCGTTTTGAGCCGTTTTACGTCAAAATTTCCCCGGCACGGTATCGAGAGCCGGCGCGTTGGTGCGCGTTCGGCCTGTAGCTTTTAATGGACAATCCAGCATTCCAATGCCCAGCGGGCGCATCGCCTGGAAGCAGCCGTGTAGGGGAAAGCGCGGGCAGCAAAATGCGCGGTTTCACCGTTGAAAAAATGACGGCGAGCGGCATATACTTCCGCATCCTGAGTGGTCGAGACCGAGAACGCACTTCTTGCCAGACGCTTTCCCCGGCATTGTCTCGACCGCTGGCCCCGGGCGCCGTATCGCCCTGGCCGTTCTCGTCCTGTGCGAGAAGCACGGCGTATCGGTAAGGGCAAATCCCGGCTCAACGGGACGCCGCCGATGCACTTGACGCTCTTCCAAGCTCCTGTCGGGATATAATCATCATAAATTCAACGATAAAAGGATATAATCCGGCTAAGGATTCGACACACGGGAATAAAATTCCGTATTTTGTGCGACTGCGCTAATAGCCGAATTTGAGCTTTCGAAGAGGGTCTGGCCGCGCTAGATCCTTTCTCATAGATTGATTTAAGACGTCATGCTGGATACACCCCAGACGATTAAGCATCGTTACGCCCCGAGCCTTACTTCCGACCGGTATCACACGCTCCTGCAGATGAGCGACGAGGACCTGATGGAGCAGTTCCAGATGGGGACGGTCGAGGCCTTCAACATCCTGGTCGACAAATACAGCGAGCGACTCACCCACTATCTTTACGGATTCCTGGGTGATTCGAAGCGCTGCGAGGACCTGCTGCAGGAAACGTTCCTCCGTGTCTACCGGAACCGGCATTCGTATCAGCGGATCGCCAAGTTCTCGACCTGGCTGTACACCATCGCCGGCAACCTCGCGCGCTCGGAATACCGCAAGCGCAAGCGCCGCCGCATGTACTCGCTGCAGTCGGTCAACCGGGACAACGAGGAATACGAACTCCAGCTGCCGGACGACTCCTTCCGCCCCGACAACCACGCCGAGAGCACCATCCAGGACAAATACATCCAGGATGCGCTCAACGAGATCCCGGAATCCTTCCGTGAAGTGGTCGTGCTCCGCGACGTCCAGCAGCTGGCCTACGAAGAGATCGCCGAGATCACCGGCCTGCCGATGGGTACCGTCAAGAGCCGCATCAACCGGGGCCGCTCCAAGCTCCAGGTGCTGCTGAAAGACGTGTACACCACCGAGGAAGTGTAGTACTGCTTTGCCGCTTGCCCAAGAGCCCCGGCCTGCCCCTGCAGCGTCGGGGCTTTTTTTGTCGCTCTACCCGGAAGCCTCCATGCCCGCCCCGCACGCGCCTCGCCAGATCATCCTCAACGCGACCGAGCAGACCCTCCAGATCACCTGGCTCGACGGCCACACCAGCGCCTACCCGCTGGACGGACTCCGGCGCGCCTGTCCGTGCGCCTCCTGTATGGGTGGGCACGAAGCGATGGGGCAGGTGCCGGAACGGGAAATCTTTCTCCTTCCCTCGCTCATGCGCTGGGACAACGTCCGCCTCGAACCCGTGGGTGGGTATGGGCTCCGCATCGTCTGGGACGATGGCCACGACGCCGGCATCCACACCTGGGAACGGCTGCGCAGCCTGTGCCCGTGCGAGGCCTGCGCGGCTACGTACGGGCAGCGCTAGAAGTCGACCAGCTTCGCGCGGACGACGTAGTCCAGCCCGGGAAAGGCCCGATCGAGAAAGGCGCGCCCCGCCACATTGATTGAATCCTGCCGCATCGCCGGCGCGTTGCCGTAGTCCGCATTAAACATCGCGACCACCTCATCCATCCCCGAAACCACGCGTCCGAACGGCGGATAGCCCCTCACGCCTCCGTTCACCAGATTGTCCAGCATCGCATTGTCGGACAGATTGATGAAGACCTGCGTCGTTCGGGTATTCGGGCCGCCTCGCGCAAAAGAAATGGTGCCGCGGGCATTGTGTGCCAGCACGGGCTCGTCGATCAATCCGCGCGGGCGCCATGCGCGGTTCGTCTCAGCGTCGTTGCTGATGCCGAACTGGACGACATAGCCGGCCACCACGCGGAAGAGCGACACGCCGTCGTAGAAGCCGAGGCGCACCAGGTGGTAAAACCGATCAGCGGCGTAGGGGCTCCACGCCCGGTACACCACCACATCGAAGGGGCCTTTGCTGGTCTCGAACGCTACCTTGAAGCTGTCGGGCGCGGCTTCCGCGATGCGGTCGTCGGGCAAGCCCTGGCCGGCTACCGGGCCGGCGAACGCACACAGCACCAGAAGGGCGCAAATAAAACGCATGGATGGAACGGACGGCTTCAAGCGCCGAGTTTGGTTTCCGATACAGGCTGCTGACGCGTCATCGCCGACACGACGCCAAATACGACCACGTTGGCGAGCAATCCCCAGGCGCCGATATCCAGAATCGTGCGGAACTGGGTGAGGGCGTCGCTCCCGCCGCCAAGGATCGACGGCCATAACGGACTGAGCAAAAAAACGATCCCGAGGCCGACGACGATCCCCGCCACGGCGCCCTGTCTCGTACCCCGTTTTATGAAGAGCATATCGAACGCCATGGGCAGCAACTGACTGGAGAACGCGATGGCGAGGAGCCCCAGCTGGGCGATCATGCCCACCAGATTGACGGTGGCGCTGGTACGGCTTACGATCACGATCAGCAGCGCCAGCCCGGTGGCAAAAAAGATGATCAGGCGACCCACCCAGGTGCGCCGCGCCTCCGAGGCCGTGGGGTCGATAAACCGGTCGTAGATATCGCGCGTGATGATGGCGCTGAGGGCGTGCAGGTTACTGTCCGCCGTACTCATCGCCGCGGCCATGATGGCGACCATGATGATCGCCGCCAGCGCGCTGCCGGCGACGCCCAGGAGTTGCGGCAGATGGTTCTTGATCAGCACCACGAGGATCTGATCGAACTGTCCGGGCGCCGTACCGACCGCCGGATTCGGGAGGACTACCGGCCCGCCGGTCTGGATCGGGTAGAGCACCTGTCCGCCGAGACCGACCAGCATGATGCCGAACAGGAAGCACATCGTGAGGACGACGGTAAAGATCACGGCGCTTCGCCGCAGCGTGCTCGTGGAGCTGGCCGAATAATAGCGCATCCACTGCGCCGGCTGCACCATCGACCCCATCGAGGCAAAGAAACACACGGTAAAGAGCATCTCGGGGGTCCAGTACCCCGTCGTGCCCGGCACCGAGAGCGAGGTGGCCGGCAGTTCGGCGACGCTCTGGAAGAAGCCCGACACGCCGCCGAGCACCGCGACGGTGGCCGCGCCGGCGACCAGCATGCCGAACACGAGCAATCCGCCCTGGATCACGTCCGTCCACGCCACGCTGCGCATGCCGCCGATCATGATGTAGAGCATCGTGATCAGCGAGAGCAGGATCGCGCCGACGACAAAGCTGTTGTCCCCGGGAAACAGCTGCTCGGCCAGGATACCGCCGGCCTGGATCTGCATGACCACATACGGCACCGCATACAGAAAGCCCGTGACCGCAACCAGCAGCCGCAGGGCGACCGGGCTCTCGTAATAGTCGCACAGCATATCCGCCGGCGTCACAAAGCCCCGGGCCTTCCCGATCCGGTGGATCTTGCTGCCCAGCACATAGATCATCGCCCCGCTCAGGGGTACGTTCAGGGCAAACAGCGCGAAGACGACGCCATCGCGATAGACCATGCCCGGCGCACCCAGCAAAGCAAACGAACTGAAGAAGGTCGCCATGATGGTCAAAGACGATACGAGCCAGCCCTGACCGCGGCCGGCGAGGTAATAGTCTTCTTCGCCGACCTGGCTCCGCTTGTAGCCCACGAAGCCGATGCCCAGCAGCAGCAGCAGATAGCCGGCGAGCACGAAGTAGGCCATCTGGCCCAGATCCGACATGACCTGATTTTCCATCGATCAGCCCTCCGCCTCAACGGCGTCGTCGTGGCGCCACAGTGAGAAATACGCGATCATCACGATGGCGACCTGCACGGCAAACCAGAAAAGCCCCCAGGCATACACGATGGGAATGCCGCCCACGATGTACGTGGCGTTCGGGTCGTTGATATCCGGATTGATGAGGCGCAGGCCCGGACCGGGGCCCATCAGCATGGCAAACACCATGGCCACGGTGAGGATCAATCCGAGCCGTTTCCTTTTTTCGGCGCCGGCTTGTTGTTGCGGCATGTCTTATTCCGTTCGGTTGAGCGAAGCGCTGTTCCAGGCTTCGAGCGGTGTGTACGGGGCGGGATCGAAGACGGGGCGGTACCCAAAGGGCGCGGACATCACGCTTTCGGTATAGATACGCCCTTCCTGGATGCGCAGCGTGGGGAATCCATCCTCATGCCGCGCGTACAGCGTCGAGTGGTGGGTTAATACGTCGTCCCAGACCTCCGGCGGATACATGCTCAGGCCTGTAAAGTAGTGGTGACCGTTGCGCTCCACGTGCCGGATGCCGAGGGTGCATGATACGGCCATATCCTGCAGCATCGCAATCGGGCCGACGCTGGCAAGATCCTCGCCGGTGAGCAGGAAGGGGTGATCCGGGTCGTTTTTACGCAGGCGGGCGAGCAGGCACGCGTTCGCGATCCCCTTGATGACGCCCTTGCAGTTCTTGTGGCTGGTGCCGGCGTAGCCGGCGTCGAGGGCGCGGCTGAGGCTGGTCAACTCGCCGTCCGACTCGTCCATGACGATCGGCAGCGACTCCAGGCCCGAGGGCAGCGCCATGGACAGATCCTGGAACGCGACATCCCGGTGCAGCGGCTGTTCGAGATAGAGGACGTGGTCGAAGAGGGCCTGCACATGCATGTCCTGCAGGAGCGTCGCGAAATAGTCCCGCATGTCGAGCGTCGTGCGGAAGCGCTCGTTGGCGTCGAGTGAGAGGTGGAACGTGCCGTCGACCGTGCGGCTGAGCACGTCCCACAGGGCGCCGAGCCGGGCGATGTCCTGCTTGACGTCGCCGGCGAGCTTCACCTTGAAATACCGCAGCCGGTAGGTCTCGATGGCGGCCTCGAGCGACTGCGGCAGGCCGTCCGTCACGCAGGTCTCCGGTTTGATTTCCCGCTCGCGAATGGGGTCGGCGATGCCCACGGTGTGGCGGATGTACTGGTGCGGCATCGCCTCGAAGGGGAGCAGATCGGCGGGCTCCAGGCCGGACAGCCAGGTGTGGATGCTCCCGAGGTCGATATCGAAGGCGTTTTCGTAGAGCGCGCGCGCAAACGGGAGGTCGAGCAGCCGGCAAAACGCATCGATCACGCCGCGCTCGATCATGCTGATCCCGAACGACTTCAGCAGGGACGGCGCATCGGAGGCTGCCTGCATCCCCATGTAAAGCCGCATCCACAGGGCAAAAACCGACGAGAACCGTTGCCCCTCGATCAGCCGGCTCGCGAGCCGAATCGACTCGATCATCCGCTTGATCTCGGTATCGTAGGTCAATCCGGGCGTTTTTTCGAACCATCCCGGCGGCAGCCCCTCCGAGGTGACGCCGAGCTGGCGGTAGCCATCGACCTCCAGATCCACCTGCAAAAAGAGATGCGGCACGACCGTCAGCGTCGATTGGCCATACTGAAACGGCATGCGGGTGTGCATGTTGAGGATGAAACCCCGGATATCGCGAACGGAAAGCTGCACGAAACGGCCGACCAGGAGAATGATGGGAACGGGCTGTCAAAGATCCGCCCGCGGGGGCAGATAATCAACCGGCAAGGAGCCTGTGGGGGTGTGGGAGTAATTCGTGCTCGTACTCGAGATAGATCGATCGAATACGAGTACGAACCGGATGGGCGATCATGCCATCGTCCAGGCATCCGCAAACGACGCGTGTTGCCGCTAGTGGATCACCCTCAGCATGCTGGTCTTCCGCTGGCCAGCATGTTCGATCCAAACGAGGTAGATGCCGGCGGACAGCGGGCTTACGTCGATGGGCATCCGGTGCGAGCCGGCCGGCAGCCAGGCATCGAGCGGTGTTGCGACGTGCCGGCCGAGGAGATCGTAGAGGAGAACGCGCACCGGACCGGACTCGGATACGTCCAGCCCCACCGTAAAACGGCTATCTGCGGGATTCGGAAAGAGGCTGAACCTATCGCCTGGCGCGGGATCGACCTCCTCCGTCCCTACCGGCGCCACGATGCCGACCGCGTGCCAGCGTTCGCCGTCCCATCGGGCGAGTTGCGAGACCGGGACGCCGCCGGCCTCGGTGAAAAAGCCGGCCGCGTAGAGCGAACCGTCCGGTCCCACCCGGAGCACGTCGACTCTCGAATTTAGTCCACCCCCCAGCGGCTCCCAGGACTGACCGTCCCACCGGGCGATGTTGTTCGCCGGAATCCCCCCAGCGGATTCAAAATCACCGGCGGCATAAACGTATTCGGCATCGGCAGCCAACGCGGATACCCCCGATCCGAACAGAATCTCTCCATCGATACCCGCGCCAAGCGGCTCCCAGGCCGTTCCATCCCATCGTGCGATCCGATTGATTTCCTTTCCATCGATATCGGTAAAACCGCCACCCGCGTACAATGACCCTTCAGGCCCGAAGACGAGCACATAGACGCTCTCCGGACCTGTCGCAAGACCCTCCCAGGCACTACCGGTCCACTTCGCCAGGCCGCCCGTCTCCAGCGTCCCCACGCGATCAAAGAGTCCGGCGATGTACACGTTCTGGCTATCGGTCAGCACGCCAAGTACCGCGTCCATAGCATCGTCCACGATGATGGTCCCCTCGATACGCGCCCCAATGGTTTCCCACTGCGCGTCGCGCCACCGCGCCAGGCTGTTCGCCTCAAAAAAGGTGTCGACCTCGGTAAAATTGCCAGCCACGATCAGGCCCCCGTTGGGATCGGCTTCGATTGCGTAGATGGTTGGGCTTCCACAGCATCGGTGCCGAAACGTCCCAAACGGTTCGAAGCCTTCCGGAGTCCACCGGGCCACCTGTTCATGGTTCGCATGCGGGTCGAGATTTTCGCCCCCGACGTACAGGGTATCCCCTACGAAACGCATGGCGCCGACGTCCATGGTTCCATCCCCAAGCGGCTCCCAGGCGGCGCCATCCCAGCGGACGAGTCCAACAGCAGGCATGCCGGCGACTTCGCTGAAGAAACCACCGACATAGAGTCGCCCTTCCGCGTCGAATTCGAGCGCCGTGATCACGCTATTGAATTGCGGCGGGCCGCCCTGCGCAATAACAGTGCTCACTTGAAAAATAAGCAGGGTGGCCAGGAAGGTGGTTTTCATGGATTCGTAGAAAGACGAACGCGTTCAGGACAGATACTTCGCCAGGCTCAGCTGACGTGGTGGGCGCTCCTAACAGTACGACGCAGCGCCCTATCCGGCAAGGCGGTTCAGGATCTCCGACAGCCGTTCGACGCCGCGCCGCAGTGCTGCCGGCGAGACGGCCGCGAAACCCAACTGCAGCCCCTCACGCCCCAGTGGGCGCAGGCAGGCACCGGAAACCGGGTACACGTCGATCCCGGCCGCTCGCGCCGCGTCCGCCACGGCCCGCGCATCAAGACCATCGCCCAGCCAACCGACCGTCTGCAGCCCCGCCTCGACGCGGACGACCTCCAGCCGGCCGGCGAGCATCCGCTCCGCAGCCTCGGCCAGCGCGCCGAGCCGTTCGGCATAGACCCCGCGCATCCGGCGGACGTGCCGACTGAAATGGCCTTCCGTCATAAAATCGCACAACACCGTCTGATCGAGGATGGACGCATGCCGCTGCGTCAGTGAGCGCGCCGCCGCAACCGGGTCGACCAGCGCGGCCGGCAGGGCGAGGTACCCCAGCCGCAAGCCGGGGAACAGCACCTTGCTAAAGCTGCCGGCATAAATCACGGTGCCGTGCCGATCCAGCCCCTGGAGCGCCGGCAGCGGCCGGCCGGCGTAGCGGTATTCGCTGTCGTAGTCGTCTTCGATAAGCCATGTGTCGGTCGCACGGGCCCACTCGAGCAGGGCGAGCCGGCGGGCGAGGCTCATGCTCATGCCCAGCGGGGCCTGGTGGCCGGGCGTCAGGTAGACCATGCGCACGTCCGGAGCGCCGGCCGGGACGGTCATCCCGTCGGCATCGACCGGGATCGGGACCATCGCCACGTGCTGCGCCTCGAACACCCGCCGCGCGCCCACGTACCCCGGATTTTCAAGCCCCACCCGCCCGCCCGGGTCGACGAGCAGGCGCGTCAGCAGATCCAGCGCTTCCTGGACGCCGGACAGGATGGCGATGCGCTCGGGCTCCGCCTCGACGCCCCGGGAGGTGTGCAGGTATTCGGCTACGGCTTCGCGGAGCGGCAGATACCCCAGCGGCGCACAGCCTTCGAGCAGCGCATGCGGCATCTGGCGCAGGCGGCGGTTCGCGACCCGCGCCCAGCGCTTCATCGGAAAGAGATCGATCGCCGGCAGGTTGGTCCGGAAGGCGCGCGGCGAATGGGGCTCGACGGGAGGAATCAGCACGACGCGCCGGCTGAACGCGGCATTGCCCGGGGTGGCCGTTGCCGGCGTTGCCTTACCCAAAGGTCGTTCCTCCACCTGCAGCAGCGCGTCCGGCAGCGTTCGGGAAACATAGGTGCCCGCGCCGACGCGCCCTTCGAGATACCCCTCGGCCTGAAGCAGCTCGAACGCCGTGACGACGGTCCCGCGCGACAGACCGTACGTCCGCGCAAGCTCGCGCGAGGCGGGCAGCCGCACGCCCGGCCGCAGCCGGCCGCCCAGGATGGCGCCCCGGAGCGCGTCGCAGAGCCATCGATAGGCCGGCTCGTCGGGCGAGCGCGGCGTCAGCACAAGATCGGGGGTCGCGGTTGAAGGCATAATTGGTCCAGTGTATCCATCCATTATTGGTCTTCTATACAGACCAATTCCTTCCTACGTTTGGACCGTTCACGCGTTCTGCCAACGGCCGAACTCACCGATGGCACCTCGCCTCGACCACGCACACCACGCCGCCAGCCAGACGGAATTCATGATGCTCGATAGGATGGAGATAACCGACCGCCTTGACGCCTTCGCCCGCGCCGGACGGGCGCTCGAGGCCGATGCGTCCACCCGCGACGCGCTCTGGGCGATGACGCACGCGGTAGCCCGCCGCTATGTGGAAGACGTCGACACCCTGCCGGCGTTCACCACGCATACCGGTCGCGAGCCGGTTCCACCGATAGGCCCCGGCGCGATGTCCATCCACGCCGTCCGGCGCTATCTGGAGGGGGAGATCTTCCACGGCGGGGCTTCCCCGTCGGCGCCGGGCCATTTCGCGTACCTGACCGGCGGCGGACTCTTCCATGCCGCCCTGGGCGATTACCTGGCCGCGGCGACAAACGCTTATTCCGGGATGGCGCAGACGGGGCCGGGGCTGGTGCAGCTCGAAAACGCGATGGTCCGGTGGACGGCCGATCTGGTCGGCTACCCGGACACCGCCGGCGGCTACTTGGCCTCGGGAGGAAGCCTCGCCATACTGAGCGCGATCGCCGCGGCCCGGGAGGCGCACGGCTTGCGCGCCGCGGACTACCACCGCGCCGTCGTCTACCTCACCGAGCAGACCAATCCGGTGATGGACAAGGCGCTTCGGGTCGCCGGCATGGCCGAGGCGATCATCCGCCGCGTGGCGATGGACGAGCGGCACCGCATGCGGCCTGATGCCCTTTCACAGGCGATCCAGGCCGACCGCGAGGCCGGTCTGCTTCCGTGGATGGTCGCCCCTACCGCCGGCACCACCGACACCGGCGCGATCGACCCGATCGCCCCCCTCTCCGATATCGCCCGCGAGGCAGGCTGCTGGCTGCATGTCGACGCGGCGTATGGCGGCTTCTTTCTGTTGACGGATGAAGGCCGGCGTCGGATGTCCGGCATCGAGCGGTCGGACTCGGTCATCCTCAATCCGCATAAAAGCCTCTTCCTCCCCTGGGGTCTCGGCATTCTGCTGGTTCGGGAGACGCGGTTTCTGCTGCCGCCCCACGATCTGACGGGGGCGTGCCTCCAGGATGCCGCAAACCAGGCGTCGCTCTCGCCGGGAGAGCTGTCGCCGGAGCTGAGCCGACCGTTCCGGGCGCTGCGGATGTGGCTACCGCTCGCCTTGCTCGGCACGGATCCGTTTCGGGCCGCTCTGGAAGAGAAGCTGCTGCTGGCCCGGTATTTCCACCAACGGATCGCCGAAGCCGGCTTCGAAGTGGGTCCTGCGCCGGATCTTTCGGTCGTCGCGTTTCGCCGGGCGCCGGCTGGGGCGTCGGCGGAAGAAGCGGACCGGCTCAATGAGGCCATCGTGGACCGGCTACAACGGGATGGCCGCGTCTTTCTGTCTTCGACCCGCATCGACGGCCGTTTTACGATCCGCCTCGCCGTCCTCGGCTACCGGACGCATCGCGCGCAGGTGGATCTGGCGATCCAGCTACTCCGGGATGCCGCCGATGCCCTTGAACCAGGCACGCGCGCACCCACGTCCGCAGCCAATCCCCCCTGATCGGCGAGGATGCCGGCCGGATTGATGACAGGCCCCGGGCATCCTCACGAGCCGCAATCGCCTTCGCGGAAGGTGCGCACTTCAAGCACATCCTGGAGCGAAAACTCGCGTTCGTAGGCGCCCGTGTTACCATATTGGCCGCTCGGTCCCGGTTTGCCCTGCAGGCGGACGAACACCGGCGCGTTGGCGCGGGTCGAGTCGGCGGCCCGGACGGCCAGGGTCTGGTCCACAAGCCGATCGACGGCGCTGTTGGGGCCGACGACCCACCATGTCTCCGTCTCGTCGCACGGCTGAAAGGCATTGACCTCGAACCCGACATCGTAGGTGCCCTCGTAGACATCGAGATCGCCATCGAGGACGGCACAGCCGGCGATCCACGCGGCGACAAGAATCGGAATGACGTAACGCGTGTATCGCATACAGCGGCCTCGGTTTGATGGGATGGTGCTGGCAACACGCACGGGGGTCCCGCGATGTTACAGCACGGCGTCAGGCCGCGCGTTCCAGATAATCCTGAAGCCAGAGCCGGGCCGCCTCCCAGCGCCGGCGGGCGGTGCTATAGGTCGTGTTGAGCGCAACGGCCGCTTCCTCGAGGGTCAGGCCGGCGAAAAGCCGCATTTCCACCAGCCGGGCGCGGGGTTCGTCGATCTGCTCCAGCCGCTCGACCGCCTCGTCGAGCAGCAGCACGTATTCGGGCTTCGCGACCTCCGGGACATCGATGCGCGCATCGAGCGAGAGGATCTGCACGTCGCCGCCGCGTTTTTGTGCGTTGCGGGCGCGGGCATGGTCGACGAGAATCTGGCGCATGCACCGGCCGCAGATCCCAAAAAAATGGGCGCGATTGCGGGCGGTCGCTTTGTCCTGGTGCACCAGCCGCATGTAGGCCTCGTGGAGGAGGTCGGTGGGTTGCAGCGTGTGGTCGCCGCGCTCCCGTTCGAGCGCGCGCGCGGCGGCGTTGCGCAGATACGGATAAACGAGGCTGAACAGCGCATCCCAGGCCCCCGCCTCGCCGGCTTCCGCCTGGAGCAGGAGCACGGTCACCGTCCCGGGGTCGGCCTCGTCAGAAAAAGCGGATGGAAGCGTGGGCATAGGTGCGAAATCAGGAGTCCGAACAGGTCCGGCGCAATCGGTCGATGGCGGCCTGCTCGCTGCCCGAGTCTTCGAGCGCCTCCCGATAGCGGGCAAACAGCGCTAACACGTCCGGGCACCGGCGCCGGGCCTGGAGCGCTTCGCCGAGGACGCGCAGCGTCGTGCGTTGCGCCTCAATGTCCGGCGTGTCGAGGCGATCGAACTGGTCGAGGGCGAGGGTGGCGTACGCTTCGGCGGAGTCCGGCCGGCCGGCGGCCGCATGCGCGAGCGCCAGCGAGGAGTAGGAACGGCCGATGTCGCGATTGGGTTCACGGAGCTGCGCGGTTCGCGCGGCCAGCGCCTGGCGCGACTTCGCGAGGGCCTCTCCATACCGGCCCACCTCCCGGTACGCCTCGGCGAGCTGATGCCGGCTGGTCGCGACGCGGAGATCGTTGGGCTTCGTCGCCGCGACGAGCCGCCGCTCCGCATCTTCCAGCAACGGAATGGCGCGGGCCGGGTCGCCATCGCAGCGCTGGACGGCGACGCCCAGGTTGTAGACCGTCATGGCCAGACTCGGGTGGCCGGCGCCGAGCACCTGCTCCCGAATCGAGCGCGCCTCTTCGAAGAGGCTGCGTACGTCCGTGCCGCAGCCGCCGTCGAGCAGCGCCACGCCGAGATTGCTCGCCATGGTCGCCGTGGTGGCATGGCGCCCGAGGAGCGCCCGCGACATGTCGAGCGCCTGCTCGAATTCCCGTATCGCGGCGTCCAGCGAATCCGTGAGCCGGTACGCGTTGCCGAGGGAATTGTGGATGACGATGAGATCGGTGTGCGGGGTGTCGCCGTGGATGGCCTCATAGAGGGAGCGCGCGCGGTTGAGGGCCTCGAGCGAGGACGCCAGCTCGCGGCGCATGAACAGCACGCCGCCGAGGTTGTTGAGCGCCGAAGCCAGCCCCCGCCGCAGCGCGGCCTGATCCGCATCGACCGGCGCCGCATCGAACGCCCCGATCGCGGCCCGGAAGAGCGAATCCGCATCGTCGTACCGCGCCTGGGCGAAGGCCGTGTGCCCGAGGAGGTCCAGCACGCCGCCCACCTCCACCCCGCCGGCCCCGTGCGCCTTCACGGTGAGGGCATAGGCCTCCTCCAGATGGACACGGGCCGAATCGACCACGTTGCCGATGAGTTCGACCTCCGCGAGGTGAGCGAGACTCTCGCCGAGCTCTTCGGGGCGCTCGTCCGCCCAGGCGCGCCGTAGCCTGACGGAGCGTTCGAGGAGCGGCGTCGCGTCGGCCGGACGGCCGAGGCCGCCATAGATCCCCCCCACCACATCCAGCATCTCCGCGAGCACCTCGGGCTCATCCCGCAGCGCCGGCAGCAGCCGCTCGCTGCTGCGATCCAGAATTTCGATGGCCGTCAGCGTATCGCCCTGCGCCACGTTGGGATCGGCGGGACGAAAAAGGTCCAGCGTAAAGCTGGCGACCCGCTCGGCGCGTGCGCGGGCCTGCTCCGCCTCATCCCGGGCGCGCGTGACGTTGACGGCGTAGAGCACCCCCATCGCGGCGAGGATGCCCACGACGACCGCCGCTGCGGCGATGCCGGCGCGATGCCGGCGCACGAACTTGCCGGCGCGGTACCCGACCGAATCCGGCCGCGCGAGCACGGGCCGGCCGGCCAGGTAGCGGTCGAGGTCTTCCGCCATCTCCCGGGCCGAGCGGTACCGCCGGGACGGTTCTTTCTGGAGCGCCTTGAGGACGATGGTATCCAGATCGCCTTGCAGCGTCTGGCGGAGCCGGGCCGGCGTGGCGTGACGCGGTGCGCCGGCCTCGTCGGAGACGATCGTCGACGGGCGCGCGGGTTCGGTTTCCAGGATGGCGCGGAGCCATTCGCTCCGAGAGCCTGCCTGCAGGAAGGGCCGGCGCCCCGCGAGCAGTTCATACAGCACCACGCCAAGCGCATAGACGTCGGTCGCCACCGTCACCGGCCCGCCCTCGATCTGCTCGGGGGCTGCATAATCCGGCGTCATGATGCGGGTGCCCGCCGCCGCCGAGGCGTCGTCGTCGGCGTCGAGCAGCTTGGCGATACCGAAATCCAGCAGTTTGGGCGTCCCGTCCGGCAGGACGAGCACATTGCCCGGCTTGAGGTCGCGATGGACGATCAGGCGGTCGTGCGCGTGCTGGACCGCATCGCAGATCTGGATGAACAGGGCGATACGCCGGCGTATCGAGAGCTGGTGCGCGTCGCAATAGGCGCCGAGCGGCATCCCCTCGACATACTCCATCGCGAAGTACGGCTGGTTGTCGTCCAGAAAACCGCTGTCGAAGATCGTCACGATATGCGGATGCGCGAGTTGCGAGAGGCTGCGCTGCTCCGTCGTGAAGCGCCGGCGCTCGGCCTCGGTTGCAAACCGGCCGAACCGGATGAACTTGACGGCGACCTGCCTGTCCAGCCGGTTATGACGGGCCCGGTACACCGTCCCCATCCCCCCTTCGCCCATTTTTTCGAGCAGCGTAAACGGGCCAGCCTCGGCGCCGGCGCGCGTATCCTCGGTCGCGGCATCGAAGGCGGCGAGGTCGTGCGTCCGGGCCTCGGCGTGATCCTCATCCAGCAGCCGCTCGAGGCGACGTCTCAACTCCGGCTCGTCGGCGCAGTGGGTATCCAGAAACGCCGATCGGCCTGCAGGATCCAGGTCGGACAGTGCATCCAGCAGGTCGAGCAAACGGCGGTCGTGCGAGAGGTCGCTCATAAAAAAATGCGGTCACTGATCCGGCAGGTGAACAATCGACCTGCCGTATTCCGCATCTAGGAGTGAAGGGCGGGATCGGGCGTTCGGACGGATACAATCGGACAGATTCGATCTGAGAGATTCGATCTGACAGGGCGTCATCCCGGCCCATTCGTCATCAGGCAAACTAGTATCCGGCATGCACATGAACAACCACGCGCTACCTTCGTTTCTGCGCCGTCTGCTTCCATCAGTGGTCGGCCTATCGCTCTTTCTGCTCATCGTACTGCCCCGGGCCTCTTATGCCCAGGCCGGCGACACGGCAATCCCCGACGACGACGCGACGGTCGGCGTCCAGGGCGGCCGGTTCGGTATCGGGTTCGCCTCGGCGTGGCCGGCGTACGGGCTCAGCGGCACCCTGCAGATGAGCCCTACCCTGACGGCCGAGGCCGTGCTGGGCTTTTTCGGCCCGGTCACCAACGTCGGCGGGCGGATCTGGTACCGGTTCAATCGGAACGAGAACTACGACCTCTACGGGTATGGCGGCGCGAGCATCTACCGCTACAGTACGAATCTAGGGATTCTGGGCGGCAAGGTATCCGAAAGCGTCATCGGCGCCGGCGTGGGCGCCGGCATCGAGACCGGCCTGCCCAAGCTGTTCAAGGATGAGGAATTCCCCCCCATCTTCGTGAACGCCGAACTCGGACTGGCGCTGGCCACGTTCGACTATTACGGAGGATTTTCCACAATTTCGCTCGGTCTGGGCATCCACTACCGTTTCGGGGAGAAAAAATGACGCATCGCACGCCGCCATGGCTCCCTTTCCTGCTCGTCGGCCTCGTCGCGTTCGCGGGGGGATGCGACTCGAACGATCCGGAAGCGCCGCTCGACGAGACGCCGGCCCACGCCGTCAACGGCTCGTGGATGCGCATGAAGATCGACGGGCGTGACTGGACCAACTTCACGGAGGTCACCTCGACGCTCTTCACGACCAGCGACGGCCGGGCGTTCTGGCTGAGCGTGGCCTCGGCCGGCCTCCCCAACTTTCCGGTCAGCGCAAGCGCCGTGCTGCTGACGACGACGATCGACGAGGGCTTCCTGGCCCCCGAAGACTATTCGACGCAGGTCCGTTTTGTCGAGGCCGTCGCGGGTCAGGATGACACGGTGTACATCGGAGCAGGAGCTGCCGTGCGGATCACGGTCGTCGAGAAGACGGATGCGATCGTGAAAGGCACGTTCACGGGGACGCTGACGCTCGAAGATGGCACCACGACGGTCAACGTCACCGAGGGCGCGTTTGTGGCCAACATCGACGACATCACGGTGGTGCCGTTGCCGCAGTAGGCGCAAGAAACGGGGCGCCGCCTGATCTTTTTTGCAGGTCAGGCGGCCGGCTCCCCTGCGCCCGGTTTTTACGGAACGGATTTCTGGTCGATACCCGCTGCTGACAGCGTACGCGCCGGCGTGACGGATTGCGTACTTCATTTCAGCATTCCGTTTCGTTTGCCATGCGCCGCATCGCTCTCCTCGTCGTCATTCTGGTTTCGCTGGCCGCCATGCCGGCTTCGATCCATGCCCAGTCCTATGCCCAGCAGGTCTGGGACCAGCTCCAGCGTCATTACTCGGTCGTGAGCGACCTGGGCGATTACCAGCTACGCAACTACGTGATGGGCACGATCCGCGAGGGAGAAACCGATACGTGGACGTTCACCTTCAGCAGCGACGATGAATACGTCGTTACGGCGGCCTGCGACAACGACTGCAGCGACATCGACGTGAAGGTCCTGACCGAGTCCGGCAAAGTCATCAAGGAAGACACGAGCGACGACGACCAGCCCATCGTCAAGTTCGAGCCCTCCTCGACGGATGCGTATCAGATCGAGGTGAAGATGTACAAGTGCAGTGACAACCCCTGCTACTTCGGCTTCGGCATCTTCCGCAAATAACGCTCTCCGCACCAGCCCCAGAGGGGGCGCCCCGCGCCGATTTACGTACGTCAGCCCCGCAGGGGCGTCCTTCGATGAACCCCGGACACCGTCCGGGGACGATCGTCACACCGCCGCGTGGAGCTGGATCTCGCGGGCGTCGAGTTCCATGACGGACTCGGCGGCCTGCCAGTCGTGGCAGGTGAAGAGGAAGACCTGCCGGCTCTCGGACATCTGCTTGAGGATGCCGTAGACGTTTTTCCGCCGGCCGAGGTCCCAGTTTACGAAGACCTCGTCCAGGAACACCGGGAGCCGTTCCTTGCCGTCATCGAGGTGGTCGATGATGGCGAGGCGGATCGAGAGGTAGATCTGATCGACGGTGCCCTGGCTGAGCGGGGGCCCGACGGGGATGCCCGTCTCGGCGCCTTTTTCAAACACCACGAGGCGGCCCGTGTTTTCGTCCATCCCCAGCCGGTCGTACCGCCCGTCGGTGACGCGCGCGAGGTAGTCTCCGGCGAGGCGAATAACCTCCGGCTGATGCTTCATGCGGAACTGGTGGTCCGCCTGCTTGATGAGGTTGGATAGCAGGAAGAGGCGGTCGCGCCGGCGACGCAGCTCGGCGTGGCGGAGCTGGATGTGCCGGATTTCGGACTCGATGAGCGGGACCGACTGGTCGATCCGGGCGCCCTCGATGTCTTTCTTGAGTTCGGCACGCTCGGTCGACATGTCCCGCAGCTCGTTCTCGAGCTGTTCGATGCGGGCGTCGATCCGGACGACGTCCTCGTCGGTGAACGACCAGGAGCCCTCGTTTTTCTTGACCTCCTCGATCTCGGCCTTGAGTTCGGCCCAGTCCGGGTGCTCCTGCTCCAGCGTCTCACGGTACTGTGCGAGCTGCCGGGCGGACTGCCGGCGCTCCTTCAGTTCGTGCACGCCTTCGTCCAGATCGCCTTCGCCGAGCGCGCGAAGCGGCTCTTCGATGGCGCTGAGTTTCTTGAGGGCCGTCTGGTTGCGGGATTTGAATTCCTGCTCCAGTTCGTGGGTGCGGTGGATCAGCTCGTCGTATTCGAGCAGGGCCGAGCGGAGCCCCTCCATGTCCGACACCAGCTCCAGATCCGGATTCGCCAGGCGAACGGCCGGCACAGGGATGCCGCGCAGCAGTTCGGTGATGGCGGCGCGATGCTCCTCGGCTTCGACCTCGAAGTCATCGACCACGGGCATCTCCTCGCCTTCGTCGACGCCGACATTGCGGTTGTGCACCGCCACCTCGAACGCCTTCAGGCCGGCGAACACAAACAGGCCGGCGCCCACCCACAGGATGGGGCTGTCCTTCATGATGCCGAACACGATGAACATCGCCGCCGCGATGAGCGCGATGATCCACGGAATGAGCGACTTCCCGATCGAGACGCGCACCGCCAGCATCTTGGCGTACATCTTCACCTCGCGCAGGCTCCCGAGGGCTTCCTGGCAGGCGTAGACGTGCTGGCGGAACTCGATCTCCGGGAAGGCGCGGATGGCCTCGATGATTTCCTTGTTGAGCGGCCGGGTGAGCACCTCGGACGCCACCTTCTGGACCTGGTCGCGCGCGAACCGGATGTCGCGGCGGGCATAGTCCAGCTGGGCGCGCTCGTTGTTGATCTGCTCGTTGAGCGTGTCCATGATGGCGCGCGGATCCTCAGGGATCGACTTGAACGGCGCGATGTCGCCGGCGCGCGCTTCGAGCGTATCGATCTTGTCGAGGAGGCGATGGACCGGCAGGAGCCGGCGGATCCGACGGCGTTCGGCCTTCAGGACGATCTGCTCCTCCTCGAGGTCCTCGATCTTGCGTTCGAGCGTCACCAGCTCGGTCATCTGCCGGCGGAGACGTTCCTCTTTCTGGCGGATCTGCTGGGCGCGTTTCTGGAGTTCGCGTTCGCGCGCCTCGAGGCGCGACGCCTGGGACTGGCTCTGCAATTCGCCCTGCCACAACGTGCCGGCTTCCTTCTCCAGCGCCTGCAGGACTTCGCGCGCCGGCCGGATATGTTTCATGCTCAATCCGCCCAGCAGCCGGTCCTGGATCTGCTCCCACGTCTCGCCGCTGAACTGGACGAGGTCGTACAGGCCGAGCGTGTACACCGACTCGAACACCCGGCGCGGGATGTGCGAGATGAACGGAAGCATGTTATTTCCGAGGGTGTCGCGGACCCCGTTGAGCAGGTGGCCGCGCGGCTGCTCGTCGAACGTGCGGGTGACGACGATGTCGGACCGGTCGTCCATCTTGAGCCGCATCTCGCCTTCGATGGGCGAACCGTCGCGGGGGGCATAGAGGAGCTGCTGCGGGTCGGTGCCCTCGAAGCCGTACAGCATCGACCGCATGAAGTGGAAGAACGTGCTTTTGCCGGCCTCGTTCGCGCCGTGGACCACCACGAACGGAAAATCGAGGTCGTTGAACTCCTCGTCCTTGAAATGACCGAATGCCTTGATGGAGCAGCGATTAATGCGCATGGCGATTGTCTTGCAGGAGGCGTACGACCGCTTCGCTTTCGATATCGCGGAGCAGCGACATGACGTACTGGCGCCGTTCGGCCGATTCGCCCTGGAGGCCGGCCAGCGATGCCGGCGCCAGCCCTTCCAGAGATTCCGGCGCTTCGCGCAATTGATTGATCATCCCGATGAGCTCTCCCAGCAGGTGCGGCTCGTCGCGATACGAATCGACATCGACCGACGGGGAAACCCATTCGGTCAGCATCTCGACTTCATTGACATTGAGGTACCGGGCCAGCTTCTCCTCGATCATTTCGCGCTGCGACTCGTTGCGCAGGGCGTCGGCCATCGGGCAGGGGCCTTCGAGGCGCACCTGGACGAGGCGCATGTGGATCGACTCGTCGGCGGCGATGGCCGCGTTGAACGCTTTTTCGACGCGCTGCGCCAGGGTATTAAAATCCTGCACATCCACGAGGGCGTCGATCGTGAGCTGGACCCATTCGACGCGGGAGAACGACTTGAAGGCCACCTGGATCTCACCGTCCTCGTCGAGCGACACCAGGAGTCCGCCATGCAATCCGGTTTCTTCGGCGCTCCGGCCCATCAGGCTGCCCGGGTACCAGGCATTTGGCACGTCCTTGACTTGCTGGCTGGCATTCATGTGCCCCAGTGCCCAGTACGCGTAGTTGAGGCGCTTGAGCGAGGCGGCGGCGGTCTGGGCCGTGCGGGGTTCGCTACCGGTGCCGCGGGCGCCTTCGACCGTGCCGTGCAACAGCCCGAACGTCGGAATCTCGCTTTTGGCGGCCGGGTAGGCCGAGATCAGGTTGGCGCCTTCGGATCCGGCCTCGTGGCCGGCGCCGACGAGCCGCACGATGGGCGTCCCGTCGACGTCCTGCAATTCGATCACGCGCGGTTGGTTGGCGCTGATGTAGATGAAGCTCTCCGGCCAGGCCATGGCGTAGGCCCGGGCGAGGTGGCTGCCGGGGTCGCGGTCGCCGGCGACATAGACACAGGGAATGTGCGCTTCGTCCAACCGGCGGCATTGTTCGAGCAGGAATTGCTCCGTCTCCACCGAAAGGTGCTCCGCCTCCAGCAGATCGCCTACGATGAACACGGCCAGGACGCGTTCCCGGATGGCGTAATCGACGGCGCGCTGTAACGAAGCAAGCAGTTCGCTGCGCAATTGTTCGCGCATCGAATGAGACCGGCAAATAAAACTGGCGTCGAGATGAATGTCCGCCAGATGAAGAAAGGTATGCATGGTCGTGTATCCTTCAGATCGAAGGTCCCCTCCCCGACAGGCGCTGCTCCACGATACAATCCGTCAAGGCAATCAAAATAGGCCGCCGAACACGTCTACCAACCGTGTTAAACAGGTCCCAACTACGAGAACGAAACGGAATACATCTCGGCGTCAATGCGGCGTGCTGGAATCAGAAACGCGAATGTCGTACGAAGGGAGGCCGGAGGAGATCGTAGTCAAGAGGGCAACAGAAAATACCGCTTATCATCTATGCATTCAAGCCCTTAAGGATCCCATGCGGCCGTTTGTTCGATCTATAATTATTCAGGGTTCGAGCCATCCGTCTGGACGCCTCGAACCCTGAACAACAAACATCGAACCAAAAATACGATCAGCCGGCGACCGCCAGAAGCGGCTTGATGCTTTCGGCCTTGAGCTTCGCGCGGGTATAACTCGGGTCGTAGTCGAGCGCCTCCAGGAATTTCTCATAGGCGGCGCGCAGATCGTCCGTCTCCAGGAGATCGAGGCCTTCGGAGTAGGACATCATGGCGTCGAGCGAGCGGGTTTCGCTGCGGGCCCCGACCGGCGTCTCCTCGAGAGCGACGTTGATGCCTTTCGCCACCTTCAAGCTCAGGTTCTGGGCGATATCCAGAAAGTCCTCGGCGCGGCCCTGTTCCTGTTCAGTGGCGAGGATCTCGCCGGTTTCGACGCTGACTAGGCGGGCGCTTACCATGAGGTTCTTTCCGTGTTTGATATACGAGCCGAGGAGCACGGCATGGACGCCGAGCAGTTTGCCGGCGCGCACGGCCGTCTGCTGGTCGACCCGGCCGGCTTCCTGCTGCAGATCCAGCTCATCCAGCAACCACTGGATGCGCTCGCGTTCGACAACCTTGAGCTGCGAGGCGCCGTTGAGTTGGTTGATGAGCAGCGAAGCGAAGCCTTTCGACAGCGGCTCCATGCGCTCGAAGTCGTCGATGCTGCTGTTGGTGAAGTCGATCACGGCCAGGGTGGTCATCCCGGGGCTGACGTGTTCGAGCCCGTAGCCCCTGTTGCAGGCTTTCCGCACGTCGTAGTAGACGCGCATGAGTTGGGGCGACTCGATATCCGGGTCGAGTTCGATCTGGGGCGGCTCCAGATCCATCAGGCTGGTCAGGGCCTGGCGGGCGGCCTCGTCCTCCCGGCGGGCGACATAGGCGCGGCCCAGCAGCTGGAGCGCGTCGCGCCGCAGCATGCGGCCGGCCTCGGGGTTGTAGGACAGATCGGCCAGAATCTCGATCGCCTGGTTAAAATCCGCATCCTGATACGCCGTCATCGCCAGACGCAGCTGTTTCTTGAGGAGCGTCGAATCGGTCGCAGCGGTTGCCGCCGTCTGGTTGCCGATCCTGCCTGCGGGCTGGGCGAGCAGGATGCCGGCGATGAGCAGACTGAAAGTGAGCAGAAAGAGTTCGAGCGTGCGCATGACGTTTCCGGTTTGACCTCGTGAGTCCGTGGGGAGGCTTCGGATAGAATACGCACGCGTCCACTGCCGGCATGGCTACCGGAGATGGGTTTCAGGTAGTCTCGAGGAGCATTTGATTGGCGATCAAGGATTAGCGATCAAGGAGGTATGAGGGGGGGGCGAGGAAACGGTTATCCCCCTCGCCAATCACAAATCCTTGATCGCTAATCGCTAATCACCAATCCTTGATCGCTAATCGCTACTCCTCACCCGTTCACGGCCAGGAGCGGACGCAGGCTTTCGGCCTTGGTTTTCGCGCGGGTGTAGCCCGGGTCGAACTCGAGCGCCTCCAAGAACTTGGCGTAGGCGCGCTGGTAGTCGTCGCTATCGAGCAGTTGGAGTCCTTCGGAATACGACATCATGGCATCGAGCGAGCGCGTCTCGGTGCGGGCGCCGACGGGCGTCTCTTCGAGCGATACGTTGATGCCCTGGGCCACCTTCAGGCTGAGCTGGTTGGCGAGGTCGAAGAAGTCGTCGGCGCGCCCCTCCACCTGATCGGTCATGAGGATTTCGCCGGTCTCAACCTTGACCAGGCGCGCGCTGAGGTGCAGGTTTTTTCCGTGTTTGATAAACGAGCCGAACAGGACGGCGTTGGCCCCGAGCAGCTTGCCGGTGCGCACGGCCGTCGCGGGATCGACCCGGCCGGCTTCCTGCTGCAGGTCCAGCTCGTCGAGCAGCCACTGGATGCGTTCGCGCTCGATGACCTTCAAGCCCGTCGCCCCGCTCAGCTGGTTCAGCATGAGCGAGGAGAGCCCCGTCGACAGCGCATCGTACCGCTCGGCGTCATCGATCGAGCTGTTGGTGAAGTCGACCACGGCGAGCGTCTGCATGCCGGGATCGGGGCGCTCGACCGCATACCCATCCGCGTGCTCCTTGCGGACGTTGTAATAGAGCCGGATGAGGGGCGGCGGCTCGACATCGGGGTCCAGTTCGATGATCGGCGGCTCCAGGTCGATCAGGTTCTCGAGCGTGGTGCGCGCTTCCCCTTCGCGGCGCTTCGCCACGTAACAGCGGCCCAGATACTGGAGCGCTTCCTTGCGCACTCCTTTGGCCAGGGCTTCGTTGTCCGCCACGTCGGCGAACAGGGTGATGGCCTTGTCGAAATCAGCGCGCTGATAGGCTGCCAGCGCGGCGTCGAACGACTCGGTCTGGGCGAGCGCGGTGCTCACGGTGAGCAGAGCGCCGAGGACGGCGAGAAAGAGAGGTCGTTTCATCCAAAAGAGAGGTTGCAGGTGACAGGGTGCCCATGAGGTAGCCGGCTTGCGGTTCACGCGCCATCGAGGAGCGGGCGAACAGCGGCAGTCCGGCATGAAACCCGGAAGGAATTCCATGTAGACGCCCGGCGCAGCACGTGGTGCGAAATGAGGAGCTGAAGAGGGGCCTTATGGATCGGGCGCTGAAAAGTTTCCGGTAGTCTGGCGTGTTCGGAGTGCGCCGCCCGTTTCCTCGATCAGGGTAAACTCGAGCGTATGCACTGTGTTCGGGCGTTCGAAGGTCGGGCGCAGCACCAGTTCCTGTTCGCCCTCCTCGATCCGATAGCCAAACTTCTGCACGCGGATACGATGGGTGCCGGACTCCATGGGATGGTCCGCCAGCGGCGTATTTTCTTCCGTGTCCACGCCATCGATCACAATGCGCGCCCACGGGCCGGCACTGCCGTCCTTGAGGCGTGTGACGA
This sequence comes from Rhodothermales bacterium, assembly GCA_041391505.1. Taxonomy (NCBI): domain Bacteria; kingdom Pseudomonadati; phylum Rhodothermota; class Rhodothermia; order Rhodothermales; species Rhodothermales bacterium. The sequence continues at coordinate 96,284 of JAWKNW010000019.1, read as the reverse complement.
TGGTTACCTCGTGCATCGTGTAGCAGGTCACGCTCGCCGGCTCGCCGGCGGAAACCACCACGTCCTTTTCGGCGCTGAGCCCGTTGGACGAGCACCGCACCCGGTGCGTGCCGGCGGGGAGGTCGACCGTCCCGCCGCCCAGGTATTCATGCCCGACCACCGCCATCGTCCCCGCCGGCTCGACGCGCATGCGCAGGCTGCCCATCGGCGTGGCCGGGACGGGATCGGTGGGGTTCGTGTTGTCCGGATTAGCGGGCGGGGGCGGGGTATTTCGGCGGGGCGTCACCGGCGTCCTGGAGGCCGTCGGCACCGCCGCGAGGACGAGATGGACGTCCACCTCGCCGCGGTCCACCACGACGGTGGTGTCCCGATCGGCATAGCCGTCGAGCCGGGCGGAAATCTTGACGGCGCCACTGGCCTTCTGGGGGTCGAGCGGTGTGATGCCCACGGGCGCATCGTCCACATAAACGAGGGCGCCTTCCGGATAGGTGGTCACGCGCACGCTGGCCGGCTCGACGATCGGCGGCGGATCCACCGGATACGTCGGCTTGTCGCTCAACGCGGAGCGCACGATGGGATACCCGATGGCGACGACGGCCACGACGAGGAGGCCGCCGAGGATCGACTTGAATGGCGGCTTGGGCCGGGGCGGGCGCGGCGGTTCGTATTCCGGTATCGGCGCGGCGGCGCGCTGTGCGGGCATCGGCGCCGGCTCCCGCTTCGGCAGCACGGGGTCCGGTCGCTGCGGGGGCACCGCGACGCGGCCGGCTTGCGAAGCGAAGAGTTTTTTTGCGCGCGCCTCCGGCGTCTCCCGCGGCGCCGGGCGTTCCTGCACATGGACGCTCGCCTCCGATTCGACGACCCGCGGCGGCGGGGACTGGGCCGGGGCGGACTCGTCGATGAGCGCTTCCACCGCATCGAGCATCTCTTCCGCGTTCTGGAACCGCTCCGCGGGGTCCTTGGCGATGGCGCGCTGCACGATCTCCACCCATCCGTCGGGGATGTTCGGATGAAACCGCGTGGGCGGCGGGACCGGGTCCTCCACGATGCGCTTGAGGATCGCGTAGGCGCCTTCTTCGGGGTCGAACGGCAGCACGCCGGCGAGCATCTCGTAGAGGGTCATGCCCAGCGCGTAGATATCCGCGCGGTGATCGATGTTCTGATTCTTGACCTGCTCCGGCGACATATACCGGATCGTGCCCGCCATCCCGCCCTGGGTGGCGGTGGTGGCATCGTCTTCGCGGCGAAGCTTGGCGAGGCCGAAATCGGTCACCTTCACCCGGCCCGCCGGCGTGAGCATGATGTTGCGCGGCTTGATGTCCCGGTGGATGACGCCGACGCGATGGGCGTTCGAAAACGCGAGGAGCATCTGCCGCACGATGGGGCCCACCGCATCGGGCGGCATGGGGCCGCCGGAAATCTCGTCGAAGAGCGTGCCGCCTTCGACGTATTCCATCACGATAAAAAACCGCTGTTCGGAATGGCGCATCGCGTGGATGCCCACGATGTACGGGCTGTCCACGCGCGCCAGCGCGCGGGCCTCGGCGCGAAAGCGTTTCAGGAACGTCTCGTTCTCCGCCAGTTCGGGGGTGATCATCTTGAGGGCGACGATGCGCGAGAGCGCGATATCCTCGGCCTTGTAGACAATCCCCATCCCCCCTTTCCCGATGATTTCGAGAATGCGGTACCCGTCAATAACGGTTCCTAGGATCGATTGATCGTCATGCATGGGTACGTGCGCCGATTCTCCGGGGACAGAAGCGGCGCGGTCGGTGTGGGCAAACCCGGTTCAGCGCGTCACTTTACATGAATGATCACAACGGTCACGTTGTCGTGCCCGCCGCGCTCGTTGGCCATCGCCACCAGTTTTTCGGTAGCCTGCTGCGGATCGCCGGCCAGCACGATCTGCATCAGCTCCTCGCTGGTCACGGCCGCGAGGCCGTCGGAGCAGAGCAGAAACCGATCGTTGGCGTTGAGGCCGCCTACATCGTACACATCGACTTCCAGCGACGGCTCTACGCCGAGCGCCCGCGTGAGGGTGTTGCGTCGGGGATGCACGCGCGCCTCGTCGGCCGTGATGACCCCTTCGCGGCGCATTTCCTCGACGAGGGTATGGTCGTTCGTGAGCTGTTCGATCGTGTCGTTCGTGATGCGATACGCGCGGGTATCGCCCACGTGTGCGATGCAGATCTGGCCTTCGATCACCGCCAGGGCCGTGCAGGTCGTGCCCATGCGTTCGAACCCTTCCTCCGAGTGCGCCTTGGTGTAGATGCGCTCGTTGGCGGTGATAAACGCCGCGCGGAGGCGGTCGTGGGCCGACTTGCCGCGCGCATCAAAAAAAGCGCCCGGCACCTCGTCGATGGCGATGCGGCTGGCTTCCTTGCCACCTGCATGTCCTCCCATCCCGTCGGCGACGATGAAAAGGCGGTCGCCGTGCCCGTTCGAGGCATGCTCGGGAAAGCAGCCGTACGCATCCTGGTTCTCGGAGCGCACACGGCCCACATGCGTCGAGGCACCGAACGCGATGTTGGTCGATCTTTTATGCTTCCACCAGGACATGAGCGATGCACAGAGCGGGATAGGTGAAAAAAACGGGGTCAGCGTGAGAGCCGGCCTTCATAGGCGGCCAGCGGGTTGGCGAAATCGAAGCCAAAGAGCGGTGGATCCTGGCCGATGACGGCCGCCGCGAAGATGCGCGCGATCTGCCGCTGAACGTCCGGATCGACACGTCCATCGCGCCGTGCCAGAAGGGTCCAGTAATTTCGATGCCCCGGGTCGTCCGGCTCCCCCTGAAAAAACGCCGCGTCGAGCGACGAAGCAAGCGTGTCACGAAGATTAATCGCGGCGCCGCGCGGATCGAGATAGCCGGCCAGCGTGACGAGGCCGGAGACTTCGCCGGGGCCGTAATAGAGGTCCCTCAGGAAGCGGACGGCGGCTTCGGTCGAGGCGTAGAAGTTGTGCCGATCGTCGGATGCGTCGAACTGATCCATGTCCGAAAACACGCCCAGATTCAACCCGTAGGCGGCGGCCGTTTCGCCGTCGAGCAACCACATCCCCCGCCGCATCTCGTCGCCCCTGGGCTGGACCGTTTCCATATCGAACAGGCTGATGGTGAGGGGGATGTAGAAAAACTCGGCCGGCAGCCCGTTCCGCGTGAGCAGGTCGACGACATACGATGTATAGCCGAGATTCGCGGCTTTTCGGAGCGCGAGTTCGTACTGAAGCCGATTTTCCTCCAGCCAGTAGCGATCGATCGCCTCCTGGACATCGTCCAGAAACGCATTCGGCATGCCGAATTCGCTCTCGTTAAAAAAGCGCGTCACGTTGTAGATGAGGCGTTCGACCTGGGTGAGATCCTTGTAGAGCCCTATTTCGATGATGTAGCCTTTGTACCGTTCGGCCATCTGGCGGCGCTGCTCCTGGAGCTCCATCAGATCGAGGACGTTGCTGCGGTCGCCGGCGGGATCGTCCTCGAACCGGATGGTCGCGATCGAGCGATCCTGCTCCTTGATCTTGTAAAACAGCTGCTCGGCCTCGTCGCGCCGCTGCAGTTTTTCTTCGGACTGCCGGTTGCCCCAGAACAGGCCGACCAGGGCGAGGACGACCACGCCGGCCGCGATGAGCGATGCCTTGCGTTTCATCCCCGTTTCGGTATCCGCCTGCGCCTCCTCGTACATCTCACCGCCCGGATTGAAGCCCGAGCCGTCCGGCTGTACGTACCGGAACTGGATCTGCGGCCCCTCCTTCCCGAGCATCAGGACGTCCTGGTCGTTGATCGGCGCGTGCTGCACCTTTCGGTCGTTCAGGGCGATGCCGTTCGTGCTGTCCAGATCGTGGATCCACCAGCACTGGTTCGTATAGTTGATCTCGGCGTGGGTGCGGCTGACGTGTTTGAGGGGGAGATGGATATCGCACTCACGGTCCCTGCCGATGCGGAACGGGTGCGTGAAGACGCGCTCGACCGGGGCAGCGTCTTCCTGCACAATGCGCACCTGGATGGGCGGAAAGCCGGCCCGTTTGGCGTCGTTCGTCCGTTTCATGAACAGGGTTATTTCGCGGTACTAACTACAGGGCGCTGCACACCGGCAGCAGCCGTCAGCTTTGCGGCTTTTTGGGTCCCCCCGACATCCGGGCGAGGTACGCACGGATGAACGAAGGCCGGTAGGCGCGCCGCTCGGTAACCGACCAGTCTTCGCCACGGAGTTCGCGAAATTTGTCTTCCAGCTGCCACGATGCCACCAGGCGCGCCAGCTTGGGGAAGGTGCGGTAGAGTCCGCCATCGTTGGCGAGCTGCTCGATCGCGACATTCGGGTCGATCTCGCGCAGCATCATGTGCATGCCCTGCTGGACGACCGCCTTGTACCCGTCGAGCATCGCGAGCTGGTGGAGGACAACATCGTCGCCGCCTTCCTCGACGAGCGCGAGCCGGCGATCGATCTCGTCGTCGGTCAGGGTCTCATCGAGCAGGAAGCGGCGGAGTCGTTCCTTGTCGTTGCCGAACAGCATCTCGGTTTCGGTAGACTGTGCGATCGTATGGCCGACAAATTCGTGTCGGAACTCCCACGGGATGCTGAGCAGCTTGGCCATGACGTGCAGGAAGACCTCGAGCACACGCGAGGAATGGTCGCTCATCACCGTGCCTCCGCTCACGCGGGCCAGCGCCTTCTCGCGCGGGACCGGCGTCGCCGTATGGCCGTTGAGGGCGGTGGAACCCGCCCCATGGGCCGGGTTGCGGTCCGTGGCATCGGGGTCGCGGAAGACGGACAGGATATCGGCGATGGTCGCCTTGGCGTCGTGGGGACGGGCGTCGAGCGCATCGGCGAAGGCCTCGCGGAGGGCGTCGTCGCGCCGGTTGGGGGTCTCGCGGTCGTAGGCTTCGCTGATTTTGGCGAGGGCCTGGCTGAGCAGTTCGGCGCCTTCGGCAAACGGGTTGACGAAGCCGCTGTCGAACATCGTTTTGTCGAACTCGAAGGGCGCCGGCGCCGGCGTTTCCTCCGGTTCGGGCTCCGGCTCGGGGGCGAGAACGACGAATTGCACCTCGTAATCGCCCAGCCGGAACGAGTCGCCATCGTCGATGGCGTACCCGCGGCCGGATTCGATCCGGGTGTTGTTCAGATACGTAAAGTTCTTGCTACCGAGATCGGCGAGCAGAAATCCTTCCGCTGCGCGGGATATTTCCGCGTGGCGCTTGCTGACGACACGGGTGGGGTCCACGATGTGGACGTCGTTTCCCTGGTCCCGGCCTATCGTGATCTGCTCCTGGTCGAAGACGTACTCTTCGCTTAAGGAGGGATCCGCGCTATTTGAGAGTATGAGCTTTACCGCCATAGATCACCGCAAAACGAGCGTTCGCTGCAAGAAGTGGCAACGCCGAGCGTCACCCGTAGCTCATGCCGAGCCGCTGGGGGGCTTACGATCCGCAGACCGCGCGATTCGCGTCGTCAAAACCGAACCGGAGGTTAAAAAGGTAGCGATGCAAAATTACAGAAATCAAGTCAACTCCAGGAGTAGCGAGCTACTTCTCGGGTGGGGGGTTTTCGTGCCTGCCGTGTCCTTTTATCAATGAACACGGCCGAATGTTCTTTTGTCACATTTTGTCGTATTTTGCGCGCCGTACGGTATGGGTCGATGCACGCCGGCTTGCGGATGTAGCAGCGTCGATCGAACCGTGCGCACACCGGCAGCCCACTTCGATCCCCCGCGCCTACTGTGCGCCAACGTTCCGTCCGGTCCGTACCATGTTGGTCAGCCCGATCTCCGACAGCCCGCCGCCTTTTCTCCTACTCCTCACGTTTGTGCTCCTTCTCGGAACGTGGGGATCCAGGCCGGCGACGGCGCAATACCTCGAACTCAAATCCTACGCCGGCGACCCCAACGTGCGGGACCGCCTCGGTGAATCGGTAGCGATTGACGGCACGCTGGCGCTCGTGGGGGCCTTCCGTGACGACCAGCAGGGGCTCGATGCCGGCGCAGCCTATGTCTTCCGGCTCGAAAACGGGGAATGGAAACAGGAGGCCAAGCTGGTCGCGACCGGGAGCTTCCTGGACGGCGACCTGCCCGCCGGCGACCTCTTCGGCAGCGTCGTCGCGCTCTCCGGTACAGTGGCCGTGATCGGCGCGCCCGAAGCCCGCCAGCGGGGCAGCCGGTTCGGCGCCGCGTACGTATTCGAGCGCATCAGCCCCGGAAACTGGGTCCAGACGGCCCGTTTTACGCCGCCGGAGAGCTCGCTGGACGACAATTACGCCACGGCCGTCGCCACCAATGGGGAATACGTGATGGTGGGCGCGCTCGACGACGACGACCTCGGCATCAACGCGGGCTCCGTTTACGTCTATCGCCGCAACGGCAACAACTGGAACTTCCGGGAAAAACTGCTCGCGTCGGACGGCCTCCAGGGCGACAGCTTCGGCTGGTATCTGGCCATGGACGGCAATCGCGCCGTGGTTGGGGCGCGGGATGTGGACGCCGTCGCCGTGAACGCCGGCGCCGCCTACGTATTCGAACTCGAGAACGGAAACTGGATCGAAAAAAAACGTCTCCTTCCCTCCGACGGCGCCACGGACGACAGCTTCGGCGAGGTCGTTTCGCTTCACGGCGACCGCATCGTCGTCGGCGCGCGCGATGTCAACGACGGGACAGGCGCGGCGTACGTGTACGAGTTCGCGCAGGGGGGTTGGACCGAGGCGGCGAAGCTGACGGCGAGCGACGGCGCGGCCGGCGATCTGTACGGCCACGCGGTGGCCATCCGGGGAGATCGGCTCATCGTGACCACGCGCAACAACAACGAACGCCGCGGGGCCGCCTACGTCTACGAACGGATCGACGGCGCCTGGCAGGAGGTGACGAAGCTGGCGCCCGGCGACCTCGACCCGGACGATCAGTACGGCCAGGGCGTGGGGCTCGGCGACCGCTATGCCGTCGTGACGTCGAAGCACGACGACGACCAGGCGGAAGACGCCGGCGCCGTCTATTTCTACGACCTCGCCAATACCGACCGCGGCGCGCTGATGGCGCTGTACAACGCCACGAACGGTCCGGGATGGAAGAACGACGCGAACTGGGGGACGCCGACGCCGCTGTCGACCTGGGCCGGCGTGAAGACCGATGGCGAAGGCTTCGTCACCGAGCTGGCGCTGAACGACAACGGCCTCGACGGCCCGCTGCCGGCGGCGATCGGCACGCTGCAGCGCGTCACGTTGATCGATCTGTACGAAAACGCGCTCACCGGTGCGCTGCCGCCGGCGCTCGGCAACCTGTCGACCCTCCAGATCCTCCGGCTCTATACCAACCAGTTCACCGGAACGCTGCCGACGGAACTCGGCGCGCTCAGCAACCTGGAGATCCTGGCACTCGGCGCAAACGGGTTCACCGGATCCATCCCCGCGGCCTATGGCGGAATGACCGCCCTGCGCGAGTTCTATATCCCGAGCAACCAGCTCGACGGCGCCGTCCCTCCCGAGATCGCGCTCCTCCCCAACCTGGAAATCCTGCGCGTCCAGTTCAACAGCCTGACCGAGCTGCCGAGCTTCGCCGCGCGGGCCGGCCAGATGACGAGCCTCCGGGTGCACACCAACCGGTTCACCTTCGAGGACATCGAGCCGAATATCGGGGTGAGCGGGATCGAGTACATCCCGCAGCTGCCCTTCGGTGAGTCGCGCTCGATTTCGATCAACGAGGGCGAGCCACTCACGATCGACATCCCTATCGGCGGGGCGAACAATGTGTACCGGTGGTTCAAGGACGGCGAGGCGATCGACGGCGCGACGAACCGGGTCTTCTCCCGCGCCATGGCCAGCACGGCGGACGCCGGCGTGTATACGCTGGAGGCCACGAACACCGCCGTCGCCGGCCTCACGCTGACCAGCCAGCCGGTCGTCGTCGAGGTGAGCAACGCCGAACGGTTCGACGCCCACCTGCGCAGCGCCAACGTGTTGCCGCCGTTTATCTCGCCGGCATCCGGCGATCTTACCGCCGTGCTCTCCGAGAGCCGCCTGATCGTCACCGGGTCTTTCCAGGACATGAACAACCCGTACACGGGGGCGGCGCTGTACATCGGCAACCCCGACGCCAACGGCATCCAGGTGGCGACGCTCAACGCGACGCTCGCCGGCAGCGGCGGCACGTTCGATCCGGAGCGGAACAGCTTCAGCTTCGCATCGACCCAGCTCGACGCGCTGCGCAACGGCCGGCTCTATGCGGTGATCTTCACGACCCGCCCCGACGCCCAGGATGCGGTCCAGGAAGAGCTGCGCGGCCAGTTTTATGTCCGCCCCAACCAGGCTCCGAGCGCGTCGACCGTGACCGCGCCGACCGATGGCGCCCTTGTGGACCTCTCGCAGGCCGGCGCGTCGCTCACGGTTTCGTGGACGGCCGCGACTGACCCGGACGGCCACCCGACCTACTACCTCTGGACGTTCTCCCGCGAAGCCAATTTCGGGACCGTCGACGCCCTCTACCGCACCGACCAGACCCCGTCCTTCACGATCCCGCTCGCGACGCTGGACGCGTTTCTCGCCTCCAAGGGCGTGCCTCCCGGCGGCACGATCACCATCTACCACCGGGTCGTCACGACGGACGGCAGTCTGCTCACGCTGGGCGACCCGCGTGCGCTGACGCTCAAACGGAGCGTGAACAACGCGCCCCCGTTCGTCGCTTCCGCCATCCCCGACCGGGTGCATACGCTGGGCAATCCGGACGTGACGATCGCGCTCAAGCGGGTGTTCAGCGATCCCGAATCCGACCCGCTCCTTTTCGGCGCCGTATCCGACACGCCGGCCGTCGCCGGCGTGCTGGTGGAGCGCGACACCCTGTTCATTTCCTCCGAGACCATCGGGCGGACGCAAATCACCGTCTCCGCCCAGGATCCGCGCGGCGGCATCGCGCAGGACGTCTTCACCTTCACGGTGAACGCCGCGCCGGAACTCGTGTCGACGATTTCCAACCAGGCGTTCGTCGAAGGCGACGCGGCGTTCACGACGTCGCTGGCGCCGATCTTTTCGGATGCCGATCCGCTGACCTACTCGGCATCCTCCAATCAACCGCTGGTCGCCACGGCCGCCATCGAGGTGGACGGGATGACGCTGCGCGTCCAGCCCGCCGGCGCCGGCACGGCGGTGATCACGGTGACGGCGACGGACGACAAGCTGGCCACGGCGACGACGTCCTTCACCGTGCAGGTCCAGCCCAACCGGATCGAACCGCCGCAAAGCGTCGCCGAAACGGTCAGCCTCACGTTCGGCGACCCGACGCGCTCGACGAGCTACCGGCTGGTCGGGCTGCCCGGCAACGTCGCGCTTCCCATGAACCAGGCCATCCCGGGCGTGCCGGACGTCGACTGGGTCGCCTACCGCGAACGGGGCAATCCGGACGCCGTGGAGGGCGACGTCTACCAGAAATACGACGGATCCGCACTGTTCGACTTCAAGCCCGGCCGGGGCTTCTGGCTCCTCTCGAAGCTGGCCTGGACCCGTTCCGATTCGCGCAGCACCGTGCCGCTGAACAGCGAGGACGCCTTTGAAATCCCCCTGCAGAACGGCTGGAACATCCTCTCCAATCCGTTCGACATCGATGTGCCCTGGAGCGCGGTGCAGGCGTTGAACGGCATCAGCCAGACGCTTTTCGCGTGGAACGGCGCGTTTGCGTCCGCCACGACATTCGCCTCGGCACGGACCGGGCAGGCGTATTATTTCTTCAATGCCGAGAATCGGGCGACGCTCACGCTCCCCTATCAGCCCGCGGCAGTGGCCGGCGAGGCGCCGGCGCGCGGGCTCACGCTCTCCGCCCTCAGTGACGCGGGGCCGGCGAGCCGTGTCGTCGTTGGCCGGCACCCCGATGCGCGGGAAGGCATCGACACGATCGACCAGATGGCTCCGCCCGCCGGCTTCGAGGTGACGAGCCTCCGCCTCGTGCAGACCGATGCGGACGAGCGGCGACGCCTGTTGATGGAGGAGTTCCGGCCGGAGCAGCTCCCGGGCTATCGGTACGATCTCACCCTGCGGCGTGAAGCCGGTACGCCCGTTACGCTCGAGGCCACCGGCATCGAGCGCGTCGCCGGCGAGCAGGTCGTGCTGGTGGATCGCACGCTGGGTAAAACGTACGCGCTGGACCGGCAACCGACGATTCTTTTGCCGGCGGGGGCTGATCACACCGAATTCGTGCTCCTCATCGGTTCCGATGCGTATATTTCAGACGCCCTCTCCGAACTCGCGCCAGCCCAGGTCGTCTTGACGCAAAACTACCCGAACCCCTTTTCGAGTGGCACCATTATTGAGTATGCGCTGCCGGAACCCGCCCGCGTAAAACTCGTCGTTTATGATGCCCTTGGTCGGCTCGTTCAGGTACTGGTCGATGCCGATCTAGACGCCGGTTTTCACACAATTCGCTGGGACGGGACCCACGCAGGGCACTACCCCGTACGCAGTGGTATCTATCTGTACCGACTTGAAGCCGGAGACACGCAGGTCGTCCGAACCATGACGGTGATTCGATAACGACGCGACGGGCCTGGCCCGCCGCCCTTTTTTCATTGCCTGCAGGGCTCCGAGCCCGTATCAGACGCTCCCGACACGCTACCATGTATCCGCGCCCGGAATCTTTCATAGGGAAAGAAGTGGACGGACACCGCATCGACGCGGTGCTCGGGCGTGGCGGTATGGGCATCGTATTCAAGGCGGAGAATGTCGAGCTGTCGCGGACGGTCGCGCTCAAGATCATCAACCCCGCCCTCGCCCAGGACGACTCCTTCATCCGCCGCTTCCGGCTCGAAGCGCGCGCCCTGGCCCAGATCCATCATCCGAATATCGTACTCGTGTATGCGTTTCGGCCGTTCGATCTGGGTTATTACATCTCGATGGAGTACGTGCATGGCCCGACGCTGGCGGAGTACCTCGAAACGCACGGCGCCCTTTCGTGGAACGAGTCGGTCTATCTGTTGAAACAGATGTTGTCCGCGTTTCACTTCGCGCACAGCGCCGGTGTGATCCATCGGGACATCAAACCGCGCAATATTCTCCTCGCGCCGAACAACGTGGTGAAGATCACGGACTTCGGCCTGGCGAAGGTGCTGCAAGAAGGCGGTGGCCTCGGTCACGACACCACGGTGACTGTGGCCACCGGCGGCACCATCCATTACATGCCGCCCGAGCAGATCCGTGGCCTGAAGAACGTCGATCACCGCGGCGACATCTTCTCACTCGGGATGTCGATGTACGAGTCGCTCGCCGGCACGCTTCCGTTCGACAAAAACGCGAGCGGATACACGATCCAGAAAATCATCGTCGAGGAGCCCTTCCCCGATATCCGCAAGAACAACCCGGAAATTCCACGGGCGCTGGCGCGGATCATCATGAAGGCGCTCGAGAAAGATCCGGACAAGCGGTATCAGTCGGCCGCCGAAATGAAGGCGGCGCTGGAAGAGTTCGAGAAAGAGCAGCATACCAGCGGCGCGACCACGATCTACGCGAATGGGTCGCAGGCGCCGGGCGTGACGCTGCAGACGTCGCGCGGCAAGGTGTACAGCCTGGTCGCCGCGACGGTGGTGTGCATCCTGCTGGCCTTCGCCATCTTCTACCGTCCGGGCCGCCCGGCGCCGCCGGCCACCGGCAACAGTCAGCCCCAGCAGCCGCCGACCGCCTCGGCCGCGTCGAACCAGGGTCCGTACCCGGTCACCCCGGGCATCCTGTCCGACGATTCGACCGACATCCTCCCTGGCAGCGGCGACTCGACGTTCCTCGCGACGAATGCGTCCGACACGACCCGGTTGCCGGACGAGCCCGTGGAGCCCCCGGCAGCGCCGCTTGTGGGCAGTCTGTGGGTGGAATCGACGCCGCCCGGCGCGCAGGTGCGCATCAACGGCCGGAATTACGGCTTCACGCCGACGACGGTGCGCGGCCTCAGCCCGGGCGACGTGCAGGTCTCGCTCTTCAAGGAATCCTACTTGCCGGCCACGATGGACGCCACGGTTGACGCCGGCGAAGTGCGCGCCGTGCTGGCCACCCTGTTGCGGATCCAGGGGTCGGTCCAGCTCTCCGTCCGCCCCTCAGGCGATCTGTACGTCGACGACGAGTTGATCCTGGAGGGCATCACGGAGGAGGTGGAGGTCAAACTGCCGGCGGATACCCTGCTGGTATCGATCCGCAATCCGCAATACGGTGAGTGGCGGCAGACGCTCATCGTGACGCCCGGCGATCCCAAAATCGTCAGCGTCGATTTTACGCAGACCGTCCGTCTGCGCGTTACTGCTTTCGAGGAAGATGGCATCAGCTTCCCTCCGTCCGCGGAGATCTTCCTCGATGGCAAATCGACCGGTCTGTTCACGCCGTGGCAGCTGGAGGTGCCGGTAGGCCTCCACACGCTGGACGTGCGGGCCGAGGGCTACGAACTGGTGGATCCCCCCGAACCCATCAACTTCGACGGTTCGACGTCTAACCTCTTTCGTTTCACCCTACGCAAATTGCCAGACGACGGGCGTCGCTGACGCCCGCACCGCCCATGCGCAAACCCAGACACAACGCCTCGCGTCTCCTCCTCGTGATCGCCGTCCTCGCGCTCGGTGCGCCCGCCGCGGCGCTGGCGCAGGATGCCTCCACCTGTTTGACCCAGCGGCTGAACGCCGAACGCGCCTATTATAACGGGGAATTCGATCGGGCCATCGCGCTGTTTTCGCCGTGCATCGAAGCCGGCATGTTCCGCGGCGACGACGCCGTCATGGCGCATACGCTGGCCGCCCGCTCGTACATCGCCCTGGGCGAGCAGGAAAAGGCGCGCGAACTCATCGCATCGCTGTTTCTCCTGAACCCGGACTATACGCCCGACCAGCGGCTTCCGCCTCCGTTCCGCGTGTTGATCGCGGAAGTCAAAACGGAGATGCTCGCGGACGGGAGGCTCCTGCCTCCGGGCGCCCCGGTGGCTCCGGTCCCGGACACGACGCTCGTCGCGGTCGACTCCCTCGTCGTTCCGACGCCTGTCGCCACCTCGAATGGTTCACGCCGGCGCTTTCTGCTGATCGGCGGGGCCGGCGCCGCGGCGCTCGGCGTGACGACGGCAATCCTGCTCTCCGGCGGTGAAGGCGGAGAGCCCGGTGAATCCGGGTTTGCCGTACCTCCTGGCCGACCGACGGGTCAATAAACGGCCGCTGGATCTGCTTCGGTTTTTGCGTCCATGCCGGGATTTCAGCGTGTCCGGACATCGCGCCACGGTGCGTGAAAAAAACTGCCGGCCCGTACGCCATGACGCACGGTCAGCCCTTAAGACGCGATGCGCGCCGGCCGATACCAGCTTTGAGGTCACCTGCCTCGGCAGGTGTCAATAGCATGAGAACACCCCGCAAGGGTGGACCTCTTTCTGTGGTGGGTCAAAGCCCGGTCTTCGGACCGGGCTTTGTTTTTTACGTCGTTTCGATGCGGTCTAGAGCGCGGCGTAGTCGTCCAGCATGACTTTGAGCCGGATGAGCAGCCGCATGGCGCGCATGGCGCCTTCGGCGAAATCTTCCTGAGTGATCGTTGGGTCCTGCAGACCGTTTTCCAGGTACTCCTTCGTATCCTCGTAGAGCCGATTCAACGCATCGATCTCGGCGATGAGTCGATCGCGGTCTTGCTGTGAAACCATGGTATGTGACATGAAGATCGGCGTCAGTAAACAGAGCACCAGAACATACGAACAACGGCGTCAGATTAAAACTGATCTTACGCAGCCGTGTGCCTGGTAATCTGATGCAGGATGCAAGGTGCGGGATTTTGTACCGGGCAACAGGCTTTTCGGTCGAAATCCTGCATCCTTCATCTTGCATCCACAGATGGACACGATGCCTTGCGTAACACGAGATTAAAAGACAAGCGATGCAGGCGGTCGGCCCATCAATCGTCGACCCTCACATCGATCTGGCTCGCTGCAACGATGTGCAGGGTGCCTGGATCCCGAACCAGGACGGCCAGACCGATCCGGTCGCGCGGCACCGCCGGCGGCCATGCCAGTAGCGCCTCGGCGGATGCGCCCGCTGATCGGGCGGGCAGCGAAACGAGGCTTCGCACCACATAGTCGTTCTCCAGTCGTTTCCCTTTGTTCTCGCCGCGGGTTACCTCGGTGGCCAATCCCCGCTGAAAGAGCACAAACTGGACCTGAACGGGCGATGGGCTGTCGACGCGGGTGGATACCGCGAGCGTGTCGCCCCGGACCGTCCATTCGACGGGCCCAATGCGCGCCTCCGCCGGCTCGCCGGCCGCCTTGCGGATGGCGTCTTCAATGGCGACAGCCCGGGATCCCACGAAAGACTCCCGCCCCTGCACCACCAGCTGCGGGGTGTAGAGCGTGGCGGCGCCCATCGCCGCGGCGTAATCCGACTGCCGGTCGGTCCATCGCGCATCGGAATACGGATCGCGCCATCCCAGATCGTTCCAGTAGTCGACATGAAAAGCCAGCGGGACGACCGTTTTCCCGAAGGCATCGGAAGCGGCGATGCGTCGCAGCAGCGCATCCGCCGGCGGGCAGCTGGAGCATCCTTGCGAGGTAAACAGCTCCAGCACGACCGCCCGCTCGCCGGCCGGCGGGCCGTCTTCCCCCTCGCCGCTGCGATCCATGAAGCCGTCAAACGCCAGCAGTGCAGCGACTGAAGCGATCAACACGATGCCGATTGCCGTTCGATTCACGTTCCCTCCGGAGCCGGCGCAACGCAAGGCGCGTGCCGCCGTATGGCTTGTTGGTTGCACACCCAGACCGACGAAGGCGTCCGCCCCGGGCGCAGATACTTGCTATGTCCGCCGAGACCCACGACCCGTTACTGCTCGCCGTTGTCCGCCTGGTTGAACACGGGTACACGTTCACGGCCACGGTGACGGTCGGCGGCGCCGTCATTTCCGGCCGCATCGTGAGTGAACGGCGCTTTATGAAGGGCATGCGCCATCAATTCAACGCGCAGGTCCACGAAGAGAACATGCCCGGCCTCGATGAGATCCTGTCGCTTTTCGAGGACGTGTCGGAAACGAGCCGGCGGACGTATCTGCACATGGAGCAGGCGCAGGTCCACGACGGCACCCCGCGCCCCCACCGGCCCCTGGGCTACTGGCGCATCCGGATGGACGATATCAGCGGCTTCAGCTTCGGCGCCTGAGCGCCGGCACACCTTTCGCCTCAACGCGGGTTGGCCGGCCATATCCGCCTTTTATGCTCCGTGGCGGCACATTTTTCTTCAGAACCCGAACGCTGTTGCCACCACGCCGCAGGCAGGCGCACCCAGCCCCGGCGGCAACGCCAATGCATGAGCGAATCCGAAAAGATATCGCAGCATCCTGAACACCATCCCGTGGATCGTGCAGGCATGCCCCGCAACGAAGCATCCGATCCGCTCGACGCGGTCCGGGCTTCCGTGGATGCGTTGCAGCAAAAAGCCGACGCGCTCGCGCGGCAGCTCGATGCCGTCCAGGCGGCGCTGGACGCCGAACGCATCCAAAACCAGTCGCTGACGGACCGTCTCGCGCGGTACGAAGCCGGCGGGAAATCCGGGAACGACGCCAAGCAGGATTTTCTGGGGATCATGAGCCACGAGTTGCGCACGCCCCTGAACGGCATCCTGGGGATGGCCGAATTGCTGGCGAGTACGCCGCTCAACGACGAACAGACCGACTATGTGGAGACCGTTCGCGTGAGTGGTGCCAACCTGCTTTCGATCATCCAGAACGTGCTCGAGTACAGTCAGCTGAACGCCGAGGACGTGATGCTCTCGCCGACGCCGATCTCGCTCGAACAGACCATCGAAAAGGTCGCCAGCGAACCCTTCCGGCAGGCCTTCGAGAAAGGACTCCGGGTGGCGCTGGACGTAGCGGCGGACATGCCGGCGACGGTAGAAATCGATGCCCCGCGCTTCAACAAGATTCTGGAATGTCTCCTCAGCAACGCGGTCAAGTTCACCCACGAAGGTACGATCGGCCTCGGTCTGCGCGTGGTGAACAAAACCGATCGCAGGTACCGGCTCTACCTGGAGGTCTGGGATACCGGCATCGGGATCGCCCCGGACGATCAGTCGCAGATATTCGATCTGTTTTACCAGGTGGATTCGTCCGACACGCGCGCCTATGGCGGCACCGGACTCGGCCTGGCGCTGGCGCGTCAACTGGTGCGGACGCTGGGCGGCGAGCTCGGCGTTGAAAGCAACACGGGCGCGGGCTCGCGCTTTTATTTCGAGCTCGATGTGACCGGTACGCCGCTCGTCCGCGAAGAGACGTTCCCCCTGCGCGAGGCAGGACCCGTGCTGGTCCTCTCCGAGGATCCCGCGGTCCGGTCGCGCCTCGATACGCTCGGCGAACGGTGGTCCGTGCCGACACAGACGTACGCATCGCCCGAGGCCCTTGCGACCGAACTCCGCAGCCGGCGTGAGGCGCCGATCATCCTGATCGACGTGCCGGAAGACGAGTCGGAGCTGGCCGGCTATCTCAACGTGCTGTCCAAATGCGGTCATGTCGCCCTGGCGGCGCTGACGCGCCCGGGCACACCGATCCCGTCGATCTACCGGGGCCGCTTCATCGCGACGATCATGCAACCGATCTGGTCCACCGCCTGGAAGGACGCCCTGCTCTTCGTGCGCGCACTCGAAGCCGAGCGCAAAAAGAGGGATATTACGCCACCGGCTCCGCCCGAGGCGCGTGTCGAACTACTCGATGGGCCCTCGATCCTGCTGGTAGACCAGCAACCGGTCAACCAGCGCATCGCGCGCCAGATGCTTCGGCGCCTCGGATGCCGTGTGGACCTGGCCGACAGCGGCGCCGGCCTGGCCGGCCGCGTGGCCGGAGCCGGCTACGAAGCCATCCTGATCAACGTCAACATCGAAGATCCGGACGGCTGCTCGACGGCGATGCAGCTCCGCGCGTCGCTTGGACCGGATACCCCACCGCTTTTCGCGCTCGGCGTCGGAAAAACCATTGGCCACACCGCCCGGTTCAAGCAGGCCGCCTTCGACGGGGCCTTTTCAGCGCCCTTCACCCTCTCCCAGATGCGGCAAATCCTCGAACAGATCGGGGTGAATACGTAGGCCGGTTCACGGATCGAGGTTCGCGGTTTAAGGAAAGTGTACCTTTGCTATCCTTAGCCCACGCGCTTCTATCCACCCAGACCCGCCGCGTCCATGCGTTTTCGGCTCGCCTCGTTCGGTCCCGCCCTGTTCATGATCGGCGCCACCATTGGCACCGGCAGTGTATCCTCCCTCGTCATCGCCGGCGCGGACCACGGCACGGCGCTGCTGTGGGCGCTGGCGCCATCCTGCCTCTTCCTATGGGTGTTGATGAGCACGATGAGCCGCCTGACGTTCGCCTCCGGGGAGACCTTCGTGGCCGCGGTGCGCCGGCATATCGGAAAGCTGGCGGCTTTTTACATCGTGCTGGCGATCGTCATCGGGCAGTTTTCCTCGAACATCGGCGTCCTCGGCATCCTGTCCGAGGCGTTTGCCTCGTGGCTCGGCGTCAGCTTCCTCGGTTCGGCGGTTTTCTGGTCGAGCCTGGTGTTCGTCTTCATCTGGCTCGGCTCCTACCAGCGTTTCGAAACCGTGCTCATCGTGCTGGTCGCGCTGCTGGCGACGAGTTTTATCGTCGAGCTGTTTCTCGTCCGCCCCTCGCCCGGGGAGATTGCGGCCGGCCTCATCCCCAGCGTTCCCGAGGGCGGCGCCGTCGTCGTGGCCGCGATGGTGGGCACGACGCTGGCCGGCAGCATCGTCGTGATGCGTTCGTTCGTGGTGGCCGACAAGGGGTGGACGCTGGCTGAACTGAAGCACGAGCAGAAGGATGCCGTTGTCTCGGCCGTGCTGGTTTTCGTCGTTTCGGGGATCGTGATGATCTGCGCGGCGGCGACGTTGCATGCGCAGGGATTGCGGGTCGACAGGGCGATCGACATGGCCTACACGCTGGAGCCGCTCGCCGGCCGGTTCGCCGGCTCGTTATTCGTGGTAGGGCTCGTGGCCGCCGGTCTCTCGTCGGCCTTCCCGAACGCGCTGGTCTCGATCTGGACGGTGTCCGACTACTTCCAGCTGTCCCGCAACCCCAGGCAGCTGCATTTCAGGCTGATCGCTCTGGCCTACTGTGCTGCCGGCCTGATCGCCCCGCTCACCGGGGGCCGGCCGGTTTTCATCCAGATCGCCTCGCTGGCCGTCCAGGCCTTGTTCATGCCCCTCCTGATCGTGTTCATGCTGATCCTGCTCAACCGGAAGGACAGCGTGGGTGAACACACCAACTCGACCGCCATGAATGTGTTGAGCGGTATCGCCCTGGTTTTTTCGAGCTATATGGCATACCAGGCGGTGGTGGGTTTGATCGGGATGGTGGGATGACCCCGTCATCCCGAGCAGCGCGAGCAAGCGAGCGCTTGACGAGGGACCTCCCGGCATGGCAACACGCTGTGCAAGGCCCCGTCATCCCGAGCAGCGCGAGCAAGCGAGCGCTTGACGAGGGACCGCCCGGCATGGCAACACGCTATGCAAGGCCGGGGGGGCCCTCGGTTCTCCGCGATTTCATCGCGGCTCGGGACGACTTGTTTTGTACCGAATGCATGGTCATGGATGCTAGGCCGGGAGGTCCCTCGGGATTCCGCGATTTCATCGCGGCTTGGGGTGACGGGGTGGTGTTTCGGGGTGCATGCAATCGAACCAGATCCTATATTTGCGGCGCTCCATAGATCTAGCATTGTGTTACCATCGTCTCATGGCTCAACCGATTGAAGTACCGGACGGCCGTCTGTATCTCGGCGGCTCACCGGAAGGCGGAGTTTCGGCTCCGGTGTTTATCAAAAGCAGCGACCTGACCACGCATGGGGTTATCGTGGGCATGACGGGGTCGGGCAAGACGGGCCTCGGCATTGTGCTGCTGGAAGAGATCCTGCTCTCCGGCCGGCCGGCGCTCATTCTCGATCCGAAAGGCGACATGGGCAACCTGCTGCTCGCCTTTCCCGAGTTGTCGGGCAAGGATTTTCTGCCCTGGGTCAGCAAGGAAGACGCGGAGAAAGCCGGCAAATCCCCCGATGCGTTTGCCGACGACACGGCAAAAACCTGGCGCGACGGCCTCGCCTCGTGGGGCATCACGCCCGAGCGGGTGAAGGCATTGCGCGAGCGCGCCGCGTTTACGCTGTACACGCCCGGTTCGACCGCCGGCGTCCCGATGAACATCGTCGGTTCGTTGCAGGCTCCGGAATCCGCCGGCGCCATCGAGCCGATGCGCGACGAAATCGAGGGGTTCGTCACCAGCCTCCTCGCGCTGGTAGGCGTCACCGGCGACCCGATCAGCAGCCGCGAGCACATCCTGCTGGCCAACCTGATTGAATACGCCTGGAACCAGGGCCAGAACCTCGACCTTGCCATGCTCGTCGGCCAGATCATGAATCCGCCGATCCGAAAGCTCGGCGTCATCGAACTGGACTCGTTTTTCCCCGAGAAGGACCGCCGGCAACTCGCCATGCGGATCAACGGCCTGCTCGCCTCGCCGTCGTTCAGCGCGTGGATGGAAGGGCCGCCGCTGGACATCGACGAACTGCTCTTCACGGCCGACCGGAAGCCGCGCGCCGCCATCCTGTCGCTCGGGCACCTGTCCGACGACGAGCGGCAGTTCGTCGTCACCCTCATCCTCTCGAAACTCATCACGTGGATGCGCGGCCAGCCGGGCTCGGACGACCTGCGCGCCATCGTGTATATGGACGAGGTCTTCGGCTTTGTCCCCCCTACGGCCGCCCCGCCGAGCAAAAAGCCGATCCTGACGATCCTCAAACAGGCCCGCGCGTTCGGCGTCGGGATGGTGCTGGCGACGCAGAACCCGGTCGACATCGACTACAAGGCGCTCTCGAACACCGGCACATGGATGATCGGCCGGCTGCAGACCGAGCGCGACAAGGCCCGCCTCATGGATGGCCTCTCGTCCGCCAGCGGCGGCGTCGATACCCGGGCGATCGAGCGACAGATCAGCGGGCTGCAAAAACGGCAATTCGTTTTGCATTCCACCAAAAGCGCCGGCCCCTCCCTCTTCAGCACGCGCTGGGCGATGTCGTACCTGCGGGGCCCGATGACCCGCGAGGAAATCGGCCGGCTCACCCAACAGGACCCGGAGCGCCACGCACAACCCGTCGCGGCGGCCGCGCCGACCCATTCCGGCTCGGTGGCCTTTTCTTCGATCGCCAGCACCGTCGCGCCGGATGTCGCCTCGGGCATCCCGACGTCTTACCTCCACCCCGCCGCCGCCTGGGGCGTGATCGGTGCCATCAAGCCGACCAGCGCCACCTATGCCGCCGCCGTCGCCGCCCGCGTGCACCTGCTGTACGACGACACCAAGGCCGGCTTGCGCCATACGGAGGAGTGGGAGGCCGTCTTCTATCCGCTCACAAATCGCTTGTCGGGCGAGGACGCCATCGCCATCGATTACGACGACCGCGACCTCCTGCCCGACCCGCCCGACGGCGCGCAATTCGTGTTGCCCGAGGCGGATATCCACAAGCCGGCGTTTTTTAAGCACCTGACGGACTCCCTGACCGATCACCTGTTCAGAAACCAGGCGCTCACCATCTACGGGAACCCCAAACTCAAACTCTATTCGCGACCGGGCGAGTCGAAAGGCGAATTCGAGGCGCGATGCGAAACGGCGGCACAGGCCCAGGCCGACGCCGAGGCGGCCAAACTGCGCGATCAATACGACAAAAAAATCGCGCGGGTCAGCGAACTCGTCGACAAGGCCAAGGATCAACTCGAACAGTTGCGCGAGGACCACAGCGCCCGAAAGACCGACGAGATGTTGTCGGGCGTGGGCTCGCTGCTCTCCGTTTTTCTGGGCGGCCGCAAATCCTCCCGGAGCATCGCGACCGACCTGCGCAGGGCCTCGTCGAAGCGGACGCAGACGCGCAAAGTGTCCTCGCGGATGGAGCTGGCCGAGGACAAGGTCTCCGACAAGCTCGCCGAGCTGGAATCGCTGGAAGAGGAACTGGGAGATGCGCTCCTGAAACTCGACGAACAGTGGGACGATATCTCCCGCGAGATCGAAGAGATCGAAGTCAGCCTCGAAAAGTCGGATATCCGCGTGGCGAGCGTCTCGCTGGTCTGGATTCCGGTTTGAGCGGGCTCAACGTTTCCGGATCAGGACTAACGCAAGGAAAAAGGGGCCCCGATCGTTTTGCCTGCCGGAGACGTGTGGTGCATCCCTTGCATCGTGCCTGCCATGAATTCGTTATGCCCCTGATCGTACCATGAATCCATCTTTCCTCCCGCTGCTTCTTCTCGTGCTCACCGCCTCGCGGTGCGGAGCACAGCCGGCCGAGACGCCCGCGCCCACGGGCGGGCCCGTCACGATTTCGGGCGAACTCATGCAGTGGCACCGCGTGACGCTGACGTTCGAGGGTCCGGAGACCTCAGAGGGCGCCTCGCCGAATCCGTTTCTCGACTACCGCCTGGATGTGACGTTCACACACGGCAATACGCGTTTCACCGTCCCGGGCTATTACGCGGCCGACGGCGACGCAGGGGAGAGCGGCGCCAAAGCAGGGGGCGCGTGGCGAGCCCATTTTGCCCCCGATTCCACCGGCACCTGGCGGTACGCCGTATCCTTTCGCACGGGCCCCGGCATAGCGGTTTCGGATGACCCGTCGGTCGGCGCGGCGACAGCGTTCGACGGCCTGACGGGGACCTTCGAGGTGCTTCCGACCGACAAAACCGGGCGAGACTTCCGGGGCCAGGGCCGGCTGGTCTATGCCGGCGAGCGGTACTACCGGTTTGCCGGCACCGGGGCGTATTTCATCAAAGGAGGCGCGGACAGTCCGGAAAACCTGCTGGCCTTCACCGACTTCGACAATACGGCCGCTGGGAAAACCATCCTCCATGCCTATGGGCCGCACGTGGACGACTGGCGGGAAGGCGATCCGTCATGGCGGGGCGGCAAGGGGAAAGGCCTCATCGGCGCGTTGAACTACCTCGCCAGCGAAGGCCTGAACAGCGTGTATTTCCTCACGATGAACGTGGAGGGGGACGGCGACGACGTCTTCCCGTGGACTACCAAGCAGGAACGGATGCGGTTCGATGCCAGCAAACTGGACCAGTGGGAGATCGCGTTCAGCCATATGGATCGGCAGGGGCTCATGCTCCACGTGATCACGCAGGAGACCGAAAACGACCAGCTGCTCGACGGCGGCGAACTGGGGCCGGAACGCCGGCTCTATTACCGCGAACTCGTCGCCCGTTTCGCCCACCACCCCGCCATCGTGTGGAACCTGGGCGAGGAGAACACCAATACCGATGCCCAGCGAAAAGCGTTTGCGGAGTACCTCCGGGCGCTCGACCCGTACGACCACCCGATCGTCATCCACACGTTTCCCAACCAGTACGACCAGGTCTACACCCCGCTGCTGGGTTTCGAGGCGTTCGAAGGCCCGTCGCTCCAGATGGGGGACATGACGAGGACCTACGCCGAAACCTACACCTGGATTGCCCGCAGCGTCGAAGCCGGTCGTCCGTGGGTCGTGATGCTGGACGAGATCGGTCCGCATACCGACGGCGTCAAACCGGATGGCGTCGGCAACAACCACGACGAAGTGCGCCGGCATGCGCTCTGGGGCAACCTGATGGCCGGCGGGGCCGGCGTGGAGTGGTATTTTGGCTACCAGCACCCTCACTCCGACCTTAATCTGGAGGATTTCCGGTCGCGCGACGCGTTCTGGGACTACACCCGGTACGCGCTGGCCTTCTTCCACGAACAGCTCCCCTTCGACCGGATGATCCCCCGAAACGAGCTCCTCGAACCAGGGTCGGACGCGTGGGTGCTGGCGGCGCCGGGCGAAGTGTACGCGGTGTATGCCCCGCAGGGCGGGACGATCAAGATCGACCTGAACGAGAAAGAAGGCATGTTGCGCATCCGCTGGTTCAACCCGCGGACGGGCACGTTTGCGCCGGCGGTTGCCCGGCTTGTAGGCAAGGGCGATCCGGCGCAGCCTTTTGGCCAGTACCGGACCATCAGGGCGCCGGATTCCGAAGGCGACTGGGTCGCGCTCATCCAGTAGCGCCGGGATCGCGCATCATTCCATGTTCAGTACGGATCACCCATGGCAACCATCTACAACGTAGGCATTCTCGGGTTGGGTCACTGGTATTCAGCCTACGGCATGGCGCGCGGGCTGGTGGAATATCCGAAGGCGCGCCTCGTGGCCGTGGCGAGTCCGGACGAACGCAAGGCCCGCGAGTTTGCCGGCACGTTCGGCATTCAGGCGTACACGCGGTACGAAGAGCTGCTTGAAAAGGCCGACGTGGACATCGTCCTGATCGCGGCGCCCGTCTCCGAGATCCCCGAATGCACGATCATGGCGGCGCGCGCCGGCAAGCACATCGTCCTGGGCAAGCCGATGGCGATGACCCTGGAGCAGGCGGGCCAGATGGTGCGGGATGTCGAGAATGCCGGCGTGGTATGCGTCCCGTTCCAGGTGATCACCCGGATGGGGGCGATGGGCGTGAAGCAGCGGATCGATCGGGGGGTAATCGGCGAGGTGCTGGTTATGCATCAGACGAGCCGGTGGTCCATCGCCGAGGACTGGCCTCGTTCCGGCAAGCCGGGCTGGTTCGTCGATCCGAAACACGTCCCGGGTGGCGCGCTGATCGACGAGGGGATTTACGCGATCGAGCTGTTCAGCTGGCTGGCCGGCAGCGACATCGTTGAGGTGGAGGCGCGGATGGCGAACCTGGTGCATAAAGACATCGAGGTCGAGGATTGGGGGATGGCGACGTTTACGCTGGCCAACGGCGTCGTGGCGACGCTGGAGGGTAGCTGGACCATCAACGCGCCGCGGGTGACGGGGCCGTCGCCCAAACAGAACGCGGTCGTCCGGCTGGAGGTGGTCGGTGCGCGGGGCGAAATCATGACCCAGTTTTTCCGGGACCCCGGGGTGGCCGTACTGGCCGCGGGGGCCGAGAACTGGGTGTTCGAACGAAAGGCCGGCGAGCCTTTCGGGCCGGCTCAGCCGGTTCCAATCGCGCATCTGATCGACTGCCTGGAGCAAGGGACGCAGCCCATATCAACGATTCAGGAAGCATATCGCTCGTTTGCCGCGGCGATGGCGGCGTATGTGTCGGTCAGAGAGGGTCGGAGGGTACGCGTCGGGTCGTGAACCTGGCCTGGCCGACTCAGCGGATGGCCGCGCCGAGCTCGAACAAGGGCAGATACATCGCCACGAGGACGGTGCCGAGCACGACGCCCAGCACGACGATCAGGAGCGGCTCGATGATCGCCGTGAGCGTATCGACGGCCGCATCCACTTCCACTTCGAAATGACCGGCCGCGTGCAGCAGCATATCGCCGAGGTTGGCTGTTTCTTCCCCTACAGCCACCATCTGAACGACAAAATCCGGAAACACGTCGCCGCCACGCAAGGGTGCAACCAGGCGGCCGCCACGTTCGACGTGCGCCGCCATGCGCTTGACGATCTCCTCCACGGACACATGACCGCTCGTGCTCGCCAGAATGTGCAGTGCGTTGGTCAGGTGCACACCGCTTTCAAGCAAGGTGCCGAGTGTGCGGCAAAAGCGGGCCGAGAGGTTTTTTCGCAGTAGCGGACCGACGAGGGGAAGTCGCAGCGATGCGCGTTCCAGATGCCGTCGTCCCCACGACGTGCGGACGGTCCGGCGGGCGATGGCGCCCAGAACCATGCCGGCGATGAGCACAGCCGCTCCGTGCGCGCGAAGCCCCTCGCTCACGCCCAGGAGGGCGCGGGTCGGCGCGGGAAGCTCCGCCCCGAAGTCGGCGAACATCTCGGCGAAGGTGGGCACGATCGCCATCATCAGAAACGCCACGGCGCTCGCCGCCACGGCGACAATGACGCCCGGATAGACCATCGCCAGACGCACCGTGCGGCGCAGCGCATGTGCCTTTTCGAGGTATGCGGAAAGACGGAGCAGCATGTCGGCCAGTCGGCCGGTCATTTCGCCGACGCGAACGAGCTGCACGTAGAGCGCATCGAACGTTTCCGGATGACGCGCCAGACTATCGGAGAGGCTCCGGCCGCGCCGAACGTCCTCCCTAACGGCCGCCGCCAGTTCCTGCATGCGCTTCGCCGGCGACTGCC
Source organism: Rhodothermales bacterium (assembly GCA_041391505.1). Taxonomy (NCBI): domain Bacteria; kingdom Pseudomonadati; phylum Rhodothermota; class Rhodothermia; order Rhodothermales; species Rhodothermales bacterium. The sequence continues at coordinate 71,237 of JAWKNW010000019.1, read as the reverse complement.
GGCCAGCCGTCGCCAGCGCGTCGAGCAGCGGCAACCGCGCGGCGACGAGGACGGCGAGGCTGCGCGTAAACTCGGCCAGCGCCTTGCGGGAGACGAGGCGCGCCGGCCAGTGCGAGACTCGGGTTGAGGCGGGAGCGGCAGGGACGAGCGGTTTCACAAAGCCAGGGGTTCGGACGTTCAGGGGCGAAGCGAGCGCCACGGATCGGGGTGGCGCTGCACGATGCGCACTGTCGAGGCCAGTGCCCGCCGCCGACTTGAAAGGGTGAGGCGAAATTCGAACGCCGCTGGAGCATCCGGCTTCGCCGTGACAGAAAAAACGACTCCAGCCATGAGGGTGGAATCAGTCAGTATGCGGCCGTTTCGATACAGGGCGCGGTTTCGCAGGGCATAACGGATCGTATCGCCGGCCGCGCGAACCAGTGCATAGGTCGAGTCGGGCAGGCGGTCGATGTCGGTCGTCTCGTACAGATCCTCGGTAAGTCGCGTCAGGGTCGCGTGAAGCGTATTCTCCAGATGCACCCCTTCCTGCCATACGCTGACGGTCCGCGCCAGGAACAGGTAGGTCGATGAGGCCAGCGTCGTCACGACGATCGCGAGTGTCATGGCGACGAGCAGTTCGACGAGTGTGAAGCCGGCGTCGTCGATCATGGCACGAACCGCCAGGTAGACAGCGTCAACAGAGGCTGCCCGGCCTCGCGTTCAAACACCACCACACTGCACAGCACGCGGCGTCCCTCGCGCCGCACCCGACGCACAACGCGCCAGCGATCCACCTCCACCGTGGCGGAGTCAGGCCACGCGGCGGGCTCCGCAAGCAGGCTTTCCAGCTGCCGGCGGCCGGCGGCCAGCGCCAGCGCCTCCCGACTCGCCAGATGTTGGCCCGTGAAATAGGCCAGCGAGCCGACCAGAGGAGCCAGCACACTGAGCAAGAGCGATAGTGCCACGATGGATTCGACAAGGGTATAGCCCGCTTCCGAGCCATGCTCATGCATCGGGCCGGGCAATCCACATGGGTTGCTGAGTTGGGTCATCGGGGTTTCAGAAGCGGGGAGCGGCTAAAACCGGGTCAACGGGGCGAACAGGGAGCGGACGCGTTTCGACGAAAGCCATCTACCAGAACGGCCGCGAACGCAGGGTGACCACCTCGGGAATCGACGCGTGCTCAAAACCGATGGGCAGGTGAAACGCGTCGGGGCGGGCGCGCACATCGATCCGCGCATCAATCAGCCAGTTGACATAGTCCGTCGGAGAGGCATACCGATAGAATCGGGTGGTGGCCACGGTGCCCAGTACGGCACCCTCGATGAGGGTCTGATTGGCGCTCCAGATGAGGCCGCGGACGGTCGCCCCGCTTTTCACCACGATGCGGCCGCGATCTACGCCGGCGGCGGCCGGCGGCAGGATAGCGATCCCATCCAGCATCGCGCGATCCGCCAGACGTAGCTCGCCGGAGCGTTCGCGCCCAGCGAGCCGGCCGTAGAGATACAGCAGCGAAGGGTACGCTAGGGTCGCCCTACCCGACAGTTCGATGTCCTCCTCGGCAAAAACCTGGGCCGTCAGGCGAGCGCGATCCTTGATCCGAACCCCCTTGACGGCATACAGCAACAGGCCGTCACCCCGCACCTCGTCTTCAACGACGATCGATCCACCCGCCACCAGCCGCGTGCCGGATGCGATGCGTAGCGACCCGGAGAGCCGTATGTCGCCGGCGGCAATCAGCGTTCGAGGCGTCTCAAACCCCGCACTGTCCGCCGCGCCGAACCGCAACACCTCGCTACCCAACGAACCCAGCCTACGCCCGCGCGCCGCCGACGCGATGCGCTCCCGAAGGGAGTCGCGCAGGATCTCGGCCCATCCCGACTCCAACGAAGGCAGCACCGGTGCGGCCATGCGCGCCGTTTCTCCATCGACCTTACCCGAAAACGGCCGACCCTCGAAGACAGCCAGGTTGATCCCTGGCACGCCCACGCGGATGTCGCCGCGTACGACCGTCTCGCCGGCCAGTTGGAGGGGGGAAGACGGATCACCGAGCAGGATCGCAAAACGAAAGGCATCCGGCGGTCTGAACCCGACGAGTGCATCGATGTGATGGCGGGCCGTGCCGGCGCGCGCGGCGACACGCACCTGCACATAGCCTCCCAAAAGCGACGCGAAAAGCCGGCATCCACGATGGGCATCGTCGTCGAATGCCAGCGAGTCTGCACGCCAGCCGGGATCGACGGCGAGGGAAGCCAGTGCGCGATGGAGACACGACTCGGCCAGATATCGGGCCTGCGCGCGAAGTACATCGCGCCCTACGAACCGTCTTTGCGCCACGTGCACGGCCATCACCGTCCCGACCAGCACGCTCAGGATCGCCATCAAAGCAAGCACCCACGCGAAGGCGGAGCCTTCGTCGGCACGGACCTTCATACACCCCACCATGAGGAGAACGGAAGGGCGATGCCGGCTAGCGCGCCGATCACCAGAAACGGGGCGAACGGCACGTGCGTCTCGCGTGACAGCCAGCCTCCGACCAGTCCAACGCCCGCCCACGATCCACCGATCAGCATCGCGAGGTACAGCATCCACAGGGCAGGCCATCCTGCGAGCAGTCCCATCGCCCCTGCCATTTTGACGTCTCCCATGCCCATCCCTGCCCTTCCGAACAGTACCCGGCCCAGCCCCCGCATCAGCCACGCCAGGCCGGCAGCGGAGACGCCGGCCAAAAGGTGCGCCATCAACCCATCGAAGACTGCGAGCAGGATGCCGACAGCGGCCGTGCAGCGCACGAGCGGGTCCGGAATACGGCGGGTACGGAGGTCGATGCCGGCGGCGGCCAGCAACGCGCCCAGGAGCACGCCGTATCGCGTCAGTTCGATGGTGGACAGGGAGGTAAGCATTCGCGGTAAACCGTTTTCCTCAATCCGGCGTCCGCAGGCGAATTTCGCCGGCGGCGTCCGTTTCCCATACATTTAAGACACCATCCCGGTCGAAATCGACGACCGCCGTGGCCGTGGCGACGAAACCGCCGGCATCGGCCTGCTCGATGGCGATCCGGTATCTCGCCGTGCCGCCCTCCGTCTGCAGGGCGACCTGCTCGAACCCGAGCTCCGACAATCCGTCGGCATACCGGTCGTGGGCGTACCGATAGGCCTGTTGAAGCGTTTGCACCTGCCGAAGCATCATTCTGGCCTCGGTCATCTTGGCTTCGGTGGTCACCGTGATAAAACGCGGTATCGCGAGCATGGCGAGGATGCCGACGACGACCACCACCACCATCAGTTCGGTGAGGGAAAAGCCGTCGTCTTGCGACAGCGCGAGGGGCATGGCGAGGAGACTCTTCATGGCGATCCGGGCTGGGTAAATTGCGTGGTCATGGTGGGTAATCAACGGGGCTCTTGAGGTCTAGACATGTCGTTCAGATACAGGCGTTGGGTTGCGCGCGCCCTTCGCAATACCACCTGATCGCCGTGCACCGACAGGATGCGAAGCGTGCCGAGCGCGCCGCCGGCCGACGCCACGTGCGTCGAGTCATCCGGCGACTGGATGATGACCGTGGCGCCAATGATGCCGCGTAATCGGTACCCTGCCAGGTCGACCATCGGCGCCGAATCCGGATGCGATGACGGCCTCAAGAGCCATCGATCGTCCTCGAAAGGATCCCTGAAGTCGCCCCGGTAGATCGGCAGGGAGTCTACCGGAATCGATACCGCCGGCGCCGCGCTATCCGCGGGCGTGGCCACCACGATGCGTTCACTCGCCGCCGGCCACATCGCCTCTGCGATCCGAAAGCCGTTGTAGCCCCAGATCGACACCGCGGCCAGTCCGAGCAGCGCCGGCATCCACCGTGTTTTTTGTGCACGCGGCATACTCATCCCGTGCCCCTCTCGCCTGACGCGAACGCCACCACCAGAATGAGGGCGAGACGCAGTTCGCCGGATGATGCGGGCGTCCGCTGGATAGAGCCGGACACAACGCGTATCAGCAGGTGTGCCCGTTCGATCCCATCCACGAACCTTCCAATCTCATGAAAACGCCCCGATGCCGTGAGCGAAATCTCGCGTTCGGCGTAGGTCTCGAGGCGTCGCACGCCTGCCGGCCGCCACCGCGTGATGCGCACGCCTGTCGAAGCAGCCGTCTGCTCGACAAACCGGAGCAGGATCGCTTCCTCTTCGAGTGTCGGAAGAGCCACCAGCCGGGTATCGGTATCTTCTGCAAGCCGCATGCGCTCGGCGTCCATACGGGAGGCTTCTGCATCCCAGTCAGCCGCTTCTCGGATACGGGCGTCCAGGGCCTCAGCCTCTCTGTAGAGCTTGAGCGTCTGATACAGATGGGGGGCGACGCCGAACACGATCAGCCCGAGCGCCACCGTGACACCGACGATCGCGCCGGCCAACCAGGGCCTGTTGCGCAGCGTATTCAACCCTGCTCCCATGTCATTCGCCCCGCCGGTCGCACCCGTTGATCCCAGCCTCGATTGCGAATTGCACCGAGCGTTCGGCCCCCACGCCGACAGCTTCGGCCGAGCGCAACTGCACCTGCCGGCCTGCCTCCGCTTGCTCCAGCGTCTCGATCAATCCAGCCACCTCCGCCGCGTCCGCCGCGCGCCCCTGAATCGAAACGACGCAAGCGACCTCGCCGCCCTCCCAGGACACGGCATCGAGCTTGACCCGCGCCGGCACGCCGCGCCCGATGCGATCGAGCACGCCGGCTAACCGCGACCGACCGGCGATCAGGGCAAGCCCCTGCGCCGTGCGCTGCCGCTCGACCTCCAGCGCTTCCGCTGCGCGTGCGCGACGCCGCGCGGCGGGTTCCAGCGAGACAGCGGTATGCGCACGGGCCGCCAGATGTCGCTCGACCGCGACGCGTAAGATCAGGGCGCCAGCAAGCAGCACCAGCAGCAGCGCTCCAACGCAAATCCCCAGTTGCAAGGCATCGCGCCGATCGATCCGATTGGTGACTTGCTGCACCTGGATCGGCTCCAGCAGGTTGACGGAAGGCAGACCGGGACACAGCCCTGCCACCGCGAGGGCTGCCGCCGGCGTCGCCTCCATGTCGAGCAACCCATGCCCGATCAACGGTTCGAGCGGCTGCCCCGGGGAAGTGGGCATTCCGTTCGGCATCGGGCGTCCAATCGCCACACCCGCTATCGGATGAGGCTTCCCGTTCCGGGCGCCGACGAGGCGCTCCAACTGCTCGTCATCGAACACCTCATCGACGCCGATCGGTGCGCCACACTCGAACCATGTTACCGTGTCTCCCCCTGCAGCCCTCCGAATGACCACGGAATAGCCCGCGACCCAGACGGGACTGAACGCGAAGGCATTGCCGATCTCCAGAGGCAGGCTTCCGATAGACCAGGGGTCTAGTCCAGCCTCCCGCAGCAGGTCCACGCGTTCGGCAATAGCCTCTGGACGCGCAGCGACCACCGCTATACATGGCGCTCCGCCGGCGTCCTGGAGCCGGGTCCAGCGGAGAACCAGCGCATCGAGCACAAGACCTTCAGGAAGCCGTGCGTCCGCCTCCGCCTGCACCCATGTGTCGAGCGAGGAAGTGTCCAACCCCGGTGGCGGATATACTAAGGCATGCCACAGATAGGCGTCTTCGAGGTGGGTTATCAACCGATCCGGCGTGGCGTCCATGCGCTCGCACAGCCTTCGCAGCGCCGAAGTAAGGTCTCCCTCGGCTACCAGCTCCTTCTCGTAGCCGCAACCCCGGAGTCCGCCCGGACCCCGCGCCAAATCCACACTGCATACAGCGGATTCCGAGATCCACAGGCCGGCACAGGTGCGATTCAGAAAGGGCCACGTCATGGTGTCGGTTCGATTTCATACACGTCGCCGAAGAAGACGTGCGGGGTGATGAAGATGACCAGCTCCGAGCGATGTGCGTCGCGACGGCGGTTGCGAAAGAGTCGGCCCAGAAGCGGGATGCGTCCCAGTACCGGCACCCGGTTGGATGCCTCGGATTCCCCGTCCTGGATGAGTCCGCCGATGGCAATCGTCTCGCCCTCGCGCAGCCTCACGGTGGTTTGAACCGTCCGGTTGTTGATCGTGGGCGGCACCCGGGGGTCCAGCACGCCGACCGGCGTGGCGAATGTGGGATGGATTTCGGCGGTGACCTCCCCTGACGCCCCCACCCACGGCGTTATCTCCAGCGTGACGTTGGCCTCCACCCGCTCGAAATGTTCGGCCTCGTTGACCTGGCCGGCTGCCGCGTACGGAATAAGCGTCTTGAGGATATAATATTGCGTGGTGCCCACGCTGATGCTCGCCTTGTGCCCGTTGAGCGTGGCGATGCGAGGCCGCGAGCGGATCTGGACCTTGCCCTGGCGCTCCAGAGCCTGCACGCGGAGGTAGAAGTCGGAGGGGAGCCGGCCGATGCTGCCGACACCGAGCAGTCCCGTTAGCGCGTCCACATAGCGCCCGGCGGCCTGTGGGCCGGCAATCAGGGTGATGCCGCCGGCCTGATCGCTACCTCCACCGAATGCGTAGGTCTCGCCGGCGGGCGCGTCCGTGCCATTCCGCTCAAGCGTCACTCCAAACTGGCTCAGCTCGCTGCGCTCAAAATCCACCACCAGCGCCTCGATCAGGATCTGCGGGGTGGGTGTGTCGATCTGAGCGATGACGGCGGCAATTTCGGCGATCAGGTCTTGCGGCGCCGTCACGAGCAGCGCGTTTTGTTCGTCGATCACTTCGAAGGTAGCGGCGCGGCGCAACGACTCGGGGAGGCGTTCGGCAACGCCGTTCGGGTGGATGTGCTGGAGCCGCAGGAGCCGGGTGCTGGCGATACCGGTCAGCTGCCGGCCGCCGACGACAAACACGTCGCCCTCCCGCCGGTAGGTCAGGTCCGTGGACTTGAGCAGGTAGCCGAGGGTCTGTTCCACGCTGAGTCCTGCGGCGCGCGCCGTGATGCGTCCTTCGGGAGCGGTATACAGGATAAGACCGACCCCCAGCCGGTCCGCCACTTCGCGAAGCACATCGCCGATCCCGGCGTCCCGAAGATCGAGATCCACCAGCCCCTCGCGGATGCTGACCCGGGCTTCGCCGCCCTCAACCGGCCTCGTCTCCGGCCGGCTTTCGACTACGGTGTAGATGCCGGCCGTCGCACGCACTTTAAAGCCGTTGCTCTCGAACAACGACTGGAGTCCGGACTCCAGCGGCACACCCTGGAGATACCCGGTCACCATACCCTTCGCGCCCTGGTGCACCAGCATCGCAACGCCGGCGGCGTCCGTGAGCGCCCGCGCCACGTCTTCCACCGGCGCGCCGGCCACGTCGGCGAAAAGAAGCCCCTGCGCTGCGCTAATCGTCAGACGAAAGGCAGGCGCATCCGTCGTACGCGGGCGGACGCGAAAGATCACCCCGTTGCACTCCAGCACGAGCCCATATTCGGCAGCCAGGAATTCGAGCACCTCGATGACCGGGAGATCCGCCAGGCGCAGCGTGACGGTCGCCTCGATCCGTTCGTCGACAGCCAGGTTGAGGCGATGCTGGCGCGCGATGGCCCGCAGCACATCGCGAAGATCGGCGTCCCGCACGTTGAGTTCACGCAGGCGCTCCAACGCCCCGGCCGGCACCTCGGCGCTGTCGGCCGGCGCCTGGACCGGCACGCGCTCCTGGGCCGAGACCGCGGCGGCCCCGGCGAGGAGCAGCACGATGAGCAGGGATCGACTGGTCATGCGCGCTCAGAGGCTGGTTTCGCGATGGGCTTCGGCGGCCGTCGTCACGCCGGCGGCAACCGCTGCCGTCGCGGCCTCCCGTAGCGTACGCATCCCCTCCGATCGCGCGAGCCGGCGTAGTTCCGCGGCGTCGGCCCCCGCCACGATCTGCCGTGCGATCGATTCCGTCACCCGCAGCGTTTCCACGATCGCGGTGCGGCCTCTAAAACCCGCCCCTTCGCATTCCGGACACGACCGGTCATCGGATGCATTCTTCGCCCCCGCTCTGGCGGGCGGATCGGCCCGATGGCCGGCAGCGATACACACCGGACACCGGCGGCGGACGAGCCGCTGCGCCAGCACGAGCCGGAGCGAGGAGGCGACGAGGAACGGGGCGACGCCGAGATCGACCAGGCGCGTCACACTGGCGGCGGCATCGTTGGTGTGCAGTGTCGACAGGACCAGATGCCCGGTCAGCGCGGCGCGCACGGAAAGCTCGGCCGTCTCAGCGTCGCGAATTTCGCCGACCAGCATGACGTTCGGATCCTGGCGCAGGAAGGCGCGCAGCGCGCGTGCGAAGGTGTAGCCGATCTCCGCGTGCACCTGCGTCTGGCTCACCCCGTCCAGCCGGTACTCGATCGGATCCTCCACCGTGACGATGTGCACGTCCGGCGTATTCAGGGTCCTCAACGCGGCGTACAGCGTCGTCGTCTTGCCGCTTCCGGTGGGCCCCGTCACCAGGATCAGTCCGTGAGGCAGGTGCAGCGCCTCGTCGAGGACGGCGAGGTCACGACCGGCGAATCCGAGTGCCGGCAGGTCGTGCGCGGCGCTCCGCCCATCGAGCAGGCGAAGGACGAGATGCTCACCGAGCGCCGTGGGAAGCGAGGATACCCGGATATCCATCTCCGTTGCACCGCGACCGAAACACCAACGCCCGTCCTGCGGCCGTCGTCGTTCGGCGATATCCAGGCCGGATAGAATCTTGATCCGGGATACGACTTCATCCTGCGCTGTGGCCGGAAACACCCGATCGACGTTCAGGCGTCCATCGATCCGATAGCGCACGCGCAGGCCGGCTTCCACCGGCTCCAGATGGATATCGCTCGCCTTCCGATCGATGGCGCGCTGCACGATGGCCTCGACGCGTTCGATAACCGTCCCGCTGTCTCGCACGGGAGGCCGCACCCTGTCGATTCGGTCGGCATGCGTCGGCCGATCGGGGGCGGGTTGGAGCCGCTGCAGCAAATCGTTCAGCGCCTCCCGCGGCAGGAAAACCGGGTGGATGGACTTCCCCGTGAACAGCATCAGCCGGCGCACCACGTCGGGTGGCGGCATGACGTCGACGCCCACTTCGAGGTATCTGCCTCGCAGAGCAAGCGGCACGACCCGGTGTCGCAGGGCGAGCGACGCCGGCAGCGTCGCCATGGCAGCGGGGTCGACGGAGGGGCTTATGACGATGGACGGAGAACCCATGGACGGCGGAACGATGACCGGGAATGACAACGGCCACAGTTTCGCACATCCGGACGGCTCGGACATGATCGGAACATGAAATGGGCAGCCTGGAGCGTTTTGTCCGCGATGTGCACCTAACATGCAACGTTCCTGTAACGAAGCACGGTACAGACGGTACGTCGGGCGGCCTCATCCTGTCTAGAACGAGAAAAGAGCTTCCCATCCACAAGCCCCAAACCCGCCATGCCGAACGCATCCCACTTATCTGCGGATTCCAGCCGTCTCCCCTCCCATGCGCCGACCACGCGCTATGCACACGGCGCGACCATTTCCACATTGGCGGCGTCAGGGCTCGTCCCGCGCGAGAAATCCCGTCGACACGCCCCGGGCGATTGGCTTCGTGCCGGCACGATCTGGCTGAATCGACGGTACCGGCAGGTCCTGGTAGATCATGTGCCGATCCGGCTCCGACGACGCGAATTCGAGTTGCTCGAGCACTTCATGCGGAGTCCGGGGCAGTGCTTTTCGCGCGACGAACTCCTCGCCGACGTATGGGGGATCCATTTCGACACCGGCACCAACGTCGTGGATGCCCAGGTCTATTCCCTCCGGCTGAAGCTGAAGACGGTGGGCGTATCCCAGGCGATAGAGACGGTGCGAGGCGTCGGGTACAAATTGAAGCCCGAGCTTCCGCCGCGTTGACCGGCTCGTCGTTCTTCACCGCGAAATGCCCTATGTTGTGGGCCTTTCGACTGTGTACTGGCATCCCGCGCCCATGACCCGACTTCCTCGCACGACCTTCCACCGGTTGACCTGCCGGGCGGCCGGTCTCCTCCTGGCCACGACCTTGCTGTGCCTGATTGGATGCCGGCCCGCTCCACCCGCAGCCGATCTTGTTCTGCGCAACGGTGTCGTGTATACGATGGCATCCCCCACCCCGCTGACCGCGATCGCGATTCGGGGCGACCGCATCGTCTATGCAGGTTCCGATGCCGGCGCCGACCCGTGGGTGGCTGTCGGCACGCGGGTGGTCGATCTCCGGGGACGTATGGTGCTCCCCGGCTTTCGCGACACGCATGCCCATCCCGCAACCGGCGGCATCGAACAGGCGGGTTGCCTGCTGGACGATCTGGAGACCGTGTCGGCCGTCGTGGAAGCCATTGCGGGCTGCGTGCAGCGCGCGAGGCCGGGGAGCTGGATCCGGGGGAGCGGATGGGCCTTGCCCCTCTTTCCGGAGGCCAATCCGCACAAAGACTTGCTGGATGCCGTCGCACCCGACCATCCGGTCATCCTAGTGGCGGCGGACGGGCATTCGGCGTGGGCGAACAGCCGGGCCTTGCAGGCCGCCGGCATCGACCGGAGCACGCCCGATCCGCCCAACGGCCGCATCATGCGCGAGGCCGGCTCGGGCGAGCCCTCGGGCACGTTGCGCGAATCCGCCGTGCGGTTGATCACCCGTCAGCTGCCGGCGTACACGCAGGACGAGTGGAAAGCGGGCATTCAGACCGCCCTGCGCATGGCGAATCGGTTTGGCATTACCACCATCCACGAGGCCGCGCTGCTGCCGGAAACGCTCGCGGCCTATGCCTCCCTGGATGCGCATGACGCGCTGACGGCCCGCGTTGTGGCTGCGCTGTTCGTCGACGCCGGCCTGGGCGTCGCGCAGGTCGACTCGTTTATCAGCGTCCGCGAGCAGTATCCGGCTACACCGTTCTTCCGGGTCAACTCGGCAAAGATCATGGCGGACGGAGTGATCGAATCCGGCACGGCCGCGCTCCTCGCGCCCTATGTGGGGACATCGAGTCTCGGCACGGCGAACTTCCGGCCGGGCCAACTGGACTCGCTCGCGGCCGCGCTCGACGCCGCTTCGTTCCGCATCCACATCCATACAATAGGAGACCGAGCCATCCGGATGAGCCTCGACGCGCTCGCCTATGCCCGCCGGCAGAACGGCCCTAGCGATGCACGCCCCATCCTGGCCCACATCCAGCTTTTCGACCCGGCGGACATCCCTCGTTTTGCGGCGGAAGGCATTATCGGAAGTTTCCAGTCGTTGTGGGCGTATGCCGACACGTACGTAACAGACCTCACAGAACCGGTACTGGGCCCGGAGCGATCGCGCTGGCTCTATCCGATCGCGTCGCTCGCCGCGACCGGGGCCACGGTAGTGGGCGGCAGCGACTGGAACGTGTCTTCGATGAACCCGCTCGACGCCATCCAGGTTGGCATGACCCGCACAGCCCTCAGCGACACGACGGGCCCCCCGTGGATCCCGGAAGAGCGGGTGGACCTGACAACCCTGCTACGCATGTACACGATCAACGCAGCGTATGCAGCCGGCGACGAACAGGAAAACGGCACCCTCGAAGTCGGCAAGCTCGCGGACATTGTCGTGCTGGAGCGCGACCTGTACCAGACCCCGCCGGCTGAGATCCACACCGTGCCGGTGGCGCTCACCATCGTGGGCGGCAAGGTGGTGTACGAGATGGAGTAATCAGTATTGGGCGAGGATGGCACGCAGAGCCGGCTCGTACGCATCCGCATACCGGACCATGCCCATGTCGTTCGGATGGGATCCGTCGGTGGCCGCTTCGCCGTCTTCGCCCAGGAGCTGCTCCCCTTCGAGGTAATACAGGCGATCGACGCCTTCATCCTGGAGCTGCGAGAACGCGCGGCGCAGGGCATCCCGATTGGTGCGGTGACGCTCTTCCCGCGCCGGGAAGAATCGCGTGTTGGTAAACGAACGGTCCTCTACCAGCAGGATTGGCGTCGACGGCCGGGCGGCGCGCAACTGGCGAACCAGGTTTGCGGCGCGCTCGTCCACCATGGCCTCGTCCATATTCGGCAGGCAGTCGATCGCAAAGACGCATGGGTCGAGTTCGGCGAGGAGGGCGCCGACTTCAGGCTCCATCCTCCCATTCCCAGAGAATCCGAGGTTCGTTACCGGCCGATTGAGCCGCCGCCCCAGGATGGCCGAGATCGACATCCCGGGACGCGACGCGCAGGCACCGTGCATGATCGAGGTGCCGTAGAACAGGACAGGGCGCTCCGAGCGGGGCGCGAGTGGCGTGAAGGTTGCTCCCTGCTCGACGGCGATTTCCAGGGATTCGACCCCATTATAGAGCGGTAAGTACACCGTATAGCGTCGCTGGCCGGCGCGCAGTCCTTCCGCAGCCGCTTTCTCGACCGTCATCTCGGTAGGTTGCACGACAGCGGCCCATCGATCGACCCCCTGGCCGCCCGTCGCATAAAAATCCAGTCCGCTCACCCCCGTCGCCGGCATGTGGGGCATCGCCAGCCTGTCTGACAGCAGCGTGTATCGCACGTGGATGGCCGGCGAATCGGTGACGAATCGCGTCACCATGCCGGCCGAGTGCCGGGACAGATCCCATACCGGCGGACGGACAACGCCTTCTGCTTTGCCCGGAAGGCGATCGAAATACCGTTTCGTATCGGCCCACCCTTTCCCCTCGACGCCCCAGTCCCGCACATCGTGCCATACGAGATCGGCCCGCTCGGCCCATACACTGCGAGGCAGCGCTGTGACGGCAGCAGCAGTGGTTACCAGTTGGAGAAAATGGCGGCGAGACGTTCTGGCGTGCGCATGCATGGCTGGAGGCATCCGGTTTGTGTATGGAATGCCGGCAGAATACATGCGATCCGGACACAAAAGCCAGCCCGCATACGCACAACCTCCGGATGGATATTGACTGCGAGTTCGTAAATGGCTACTTACCCAGTCATGCCCCACCGGCGACGCCTCGCCCCCCCGATGTGCCCGCTGACGACACCCTGCCGCACCACAGCGGCATCGCTACCATGCTCGAACAAAGCGATTTCATTAGAATCCTGTTGTTGTTGACGACGGCTCTGGGGCTGTCGTTCACGATCGAGCGCGTCCTGGAACTGCTCAACGGCCTGCTCAAGAAGCTGCTTTATTCCGAGTTGTCGCCTTTCTCGGACAACGACGCCTTACAGGAGCCGGATCTGTATGAGGCGGAGATCGCCGCCATCGACACGACGCTCGACCGCGACGCCGAGGCGATTGGCCGGCTCGTCTTTGAAATCAACCGGTCTGAAGCGGATGTTGCGGAGCTTGAAGCGTTGCTGGCCGAGAAGCGAGCTGCCTTCGATCGGTTGATCGAGACCCTTCGCCAGCGGGTTCGCGAGATTCGAGGGGCACACGACGAACCGATTACCGGCAAACATGAGGAGCGGCTCGCCGCGCTGCAACGCCGGCTGGACGCGTACCAGGTGCGCAACGAGTTGCACGGTTCGCTCGAGTTGGAGGAGAACTACCCGGAAGCGCTGTTCGTGCTGGAGCCGATTCCGCCGCGTCCTCCGGTGGAAACCGCCCAGGCTTTCTGGCTGCAATCGATCGGCGCGTTCGCCGGTGTCGCCGTCTGCTACTTTTCGCACTTCGGCCTCTTCCAGGGTATCGGAATTTTCGGGGATATCGCCCCGGTCACCGACGCGATTCTGTCCGGCATCCTCATCGGTGGCGGCTCGCAGCCCATCCACGTGCTCATGAAATTCCTGAACGAGCGCAGCGTCGTGGACATGAAGCCGGTGCGCCAGGAAGACCTCGTCATCACGCCGGCCGCCGTCGCCGGCCCGCCGCTCGATCCGCCGACTCGCTCCGCACCCCATGCCAGTCTCGACATCCCGTACGATGGCGGTGTCGATCGCGACACGCTCGACCCGGGTCGACGCCGGCTTGCGAATCCGGACCTGATCGTGTACCACCATACCGCCATGCACAGCGACGCGGCGTTTGAGGATGTCGTCCGCGTGATCAAGGGGCGGGGATGGTCGACCGGCTACCACTGCGTGGTCACCTACGACGGAGCGATTCACCCGTTTTGCCGCTGGGACTATGTGGGCAACCACGCGTTCGGGGTGAACGACCGCTCGTTGGGGATCGCGCTGAACGGCAACTTCCATACGACACCCGGCGATAGCGGCGCCAATGACCGGGGGCAGTACGGTCATGCCTGTCCGGCCGACGACCAGTTGTTCAATGCCGCGCGCGTCGTTGCCCTGTGGTGCCACCTGTACGGGATACCAGTGGAATTCGGGCGGACGATCGTGTCGCACCGTCAGATCCGGGCGACGGCTTGCGCCGGCTCGAATTTCCCGGACCGGATCTTCGAGCAGCTTGTCCGCGGTTTCTACGAACAATGGCGCACGCCGGCGGCCCAGGCAGAACTCGACCTCTATCGCAGGAAGCAATTCCTTTTCCCGGCTTGACCCATGGACATCCTGCTGCTACTCACCTTTCTTTATCTGATGCTCCTGCTGTTGGCGTTGCTGGTCGAGCGCATCATGGAGCTACTGCACGCGGTGTTCAATTACGTCGAGTGGAAATTCCATTTCGAGCGGATCTGGAACCGCCGCGCACGCCGGCTGCTTACGCGATACGACTCCAAAGCCAAATCCAACATACTCTCCCACGCGCTCATCATCACGCAACTCGGACGCATGGTCAAGCAATATACCCCTTCCGAAGAGGGCGTGTATCCTGGCAATGTGATCATCATCTCGGGCAAGGCCGTTCGGCAGGTGCTGGTGAGTGCGTTGTCCCGCGTCGTCGCGACCGGTGTGGCCTTCGTGCTCTGTGCCGCGTCGGGCATCAACCTCTTTACGGTGATCGATCTCGCGCTGGGCGCGTCGGCCCAAACGATCCCGTTTTACCGCGCGATAGACGGACAGACCCTGCAGCTGGCCATCACCGCAGTACTCATCGGGCTCGGCTCCGAACCCGTGCATCATGTGATCAACAACATCGAGCGCCGGCGTGAGCTGAACGTCGAGAAAGAGCGCCTCAACAAGGCGCTCGTCGAAGCCGCCCAGAAACAGGTCTGACCCATGCGCTACGACATCCTCGTCTTCTCGGCTATCGGCGTCTTTCTCCTCGCGGGTTTTGCGATACAGTTCCTCGATTTGAAGGGACGCGGCATCCTCTACGCATTCGGCGCACTAGGCGCGCTGGTGGGGTTGCCAACGCTCTACCGCATGCGCAAGACCAAGTTGAAGCGATCGATCGAGCGCCGGCTGCGTGCCCTGAACACGCAGCAACTCCGTCTGGACGAGTTGGCCACCCTTTATGCCAACGCGCCTTCCATAGCCCGCACACGGGAAGCACTGCTGCGCGCACGCGCCGATGGTCTGCGTCAGATCGCCGAGATCGAAGCCGAGGCGCGCATGCCCCTGGCTGAGGCCCGAGAATACGCCCGGCTGTTAACGCGGGTGGACCTGGAGGCTTACGCACCGTCCCGCGATGGAGGGGGCGGCCACCGCATGTCTTGAGGCATTCAATCCATTGGCTGAATGCGTCTTTCCCTGCCCCCCTGCTTCAGCGTGGGGGCAGGGGCTTGCACCTTTGCATGATTTCTCAATGAGCAGGCGACTTGCTTGACCTGATGCCCCCACGCTGAAGCATCGGGGCTGCAGTTGTATCCCAAATGTCGGGCAAGATCGTTGGCCTTGAACATCGCGCCTAGCCCCCATGCTTCAGCGTGGGGGCTAGGGTTTGCAGCATTGCGCAAGCCACTCATCTTGTTTGGTGGCCCCAAGGTGCAGCGTGGGAGCAGGCTTCTCGCAGATCTCCTGGCGCTTGGATGAGCTGAAGCCAGGGAGATGCCGCTCAAACATTTTTCATCCTTTTCGCGCCTTCCCCCATCCATGCGTACATTCCAGCATCGCTTTCCAGAGCCCCCAACGCCAGCATCCGCCATGAAAACCGTCTACCTGCTGATCATCCTCCTTCTCCTCACCCTCCCCGCAGCCGGCCAGGACGATAGCTTCCGCCCGCTATTCGACGGACAAACCCTCGCCGGCTGGGAAGGTAATCCCACCTACTTCCGCGTCGAGAACGGCGTCCTGATCTCCGGCCGGCTCGATGCCGATATCCCGCATAACAATTTTCTCTGCACCACGGAGGAATTCGACAACTTCGATCTCCGGCTCGACGTTCGCATGAACGGCCGGCGCAACAACGGCGGCATCCAGATCCGCACCGAGCGCATCCCGCTCCACTACGAAGTCTCCGGCTACCAGGCCGACATCGGCGAGTGGCCGCCGGAGGACACGAAGTTCGTCTGGGGGGCGATGTACGACGAAACGCGGCGCAATACCTACCTCTCGCCGGCCCGGGAGGACATCCCCGACTTCGTCCACATCACCGACTGGAACGACTACCGCGTCCTCGCAGACGGCCCCCGCATCCAGATCTGGGTCAACGGCGTCCTCACAACCGACTACACCGAAACCCAGGCCGTACCGGGCAAGGGCCGGATCTGCGCCCAGATCCACGGCGGACCCGCCGCCGAGGTGTGGCACAAGAACATCCGCATCAAGGAACTGAGCTACCCGCTGTTCGACGGCAAGACCCTCGCCGGCTGGGAAGGCAATCCCGACTACTTCCGGGTCGAGGACGGCTCCATCGTCGCCGGCCGGCTCGACCGCGCCATCCCCAACAACGAATTCCTCTGCACCACGAAGGAATACGGGGATTTTGAGCTGACGCTCCAGGCAAAGATGCGTGGCAACGTCAACAACGGGGGCATCCAGTTCCGAACCAAGCGCATCCCGAACCACCACGAGGTATCCGGATACCAGGCGGATATCGGGGCCGTGGGCACCAACGAGAAGCCCGTGCCGGTATGGGGCTCGCTGTACGACGAGAGCAGGCGCGACCGCTACCTCGTGCCGGCCGTTCCCGACATCGCGTCTTTCTCCAGCATGACGGAGTGGAACGACTATCGACTGGTGGCGAAAGGCTCCCGCATCCAGATATGGATCAATGGCCGGCAAACCACCGACTTTACCGAGGTCTCGCACGTAGACGACTCCGGTGTGATCTGTGTCCAGATACACGGCGGGCAGGCGGCCGAGGTGTGGCACCGCAATCTGGCGATCCGGGTATTGCGCTAGGGCATCCTGCGGGATCGCAGGATGACTTCGGCTCGAACAGACAACGAGAACTGCCGCCGGCGGCGGCAGAAAACCTGATGCTTTCAGATAAATCCGTTTCCTTTGCCTCCCTCCACGCCGGCCCCGGCTTCGTCATTCCCAACCCGTGGGACGTCGGCTCCGCGCGGCTGTTGCAGGCGCTCGGGTACGAGGCGCTCGCGACGACCAGCGCCGGCTTCGCCTGGTCGCTCGGCCGGCTCGACGGCGAAGTGACGCGCGGCGAAAAACTGGCGCACTGCCGGGCTATCGTCGAGGCCGTCGACATCCCCGTCAGCGCCGACCTCGAGAACGGATTCGGGCACAAACCGGAGGAAGCGGCCGAAATGATCGTGCTGGCTTCGGAAACGGGGCTGGCCGGCGGATCCATCGAGGACTACAGCGGCAACCCGGACGACCCGATCTACAGCCTCGATCACGCCGTCGAACGCATCCAGGCCGTCGTCGAGGCGATCCGTGGTCTCCCGACTCCCTTCGTGCTCACCGCCCGCGCCGAGAACCTCCTTCACGGCCGCATGGACCTCGACGACACCATCCGCAGGCTCCAGGCCTTCGAGGCCGCCGGCGCGGACGTGCTCTACGCCCCGGGTCTCAAAACGCTCGACGACGTTCGCCTCGTCACCGGGTCGCTGTCAAAACCCGTCAACGTCCTCGGCCCTATGGTCGCCGGCGCATCCGTCGATGACCTGTTCGACGCCGGCGCCCGGCGCATCAGCCTCGGCGGCGCCCTCGCCCGCGCCGCTCTCGGCGGCATGCTGGACGCGGCCGTCCAGTTGCGGCAAAACGGCGGCTTCGGCTGGCTCGCCGGCGCCGCCCCGGGGGCTCGCATCGCGGCGCTGCTGCAACGCTGGCACTGATAGCGTGGTTGACAAATTCCCTCGTAGTCATCCATTGTACGTTCTATGGCCCCCACGCTGAAGCATGGGGGCTGCGGATTTTTCCCAGCCATTGCGTGATGCTTCTAGCCTGCCTGGCTCAAAACCCGCAAAAAACGCTCGAAACCATTTTTCCCCCATGCTTCAGCGTGGGGCAGCCACCCCGGCCGTCCACCACTTGACCGCAAGCCGTTTTAGCACACAATTTCTCGACCATGGCCGCAACCGGATCGCAGCTAGGTCGTAATCGACCTAGCACTATGTCCAAACAGACCTAGACGATCCGCCCATGCAATCCAAACGCCTCCTCGCGGCCTCGCTCGAACCGGTGATGCTGACCTTGCTGGCCGAAGGGCCCAAGTACGGCTACGAAATCATCCAGCGCGCCCGCCGGCTCTCGAACGGCCGCATCCAGTGGTCGAACAGCCAGCTCTACCCCCTCCTGCACCGACTGGAGACGGACGGACTCGTCGAGGCCTTCTGGGAGGCGTCCGAGAACGGGCCCGACCGCAAGTACTACCGCCTCACCCCGCAGGGCCTCGATGCGCTCGACGCGACGAAAAACGAATGGCGCGCCATGCACGCGATTTTTGCGGAGCTGTGGGGCCCCGAGTTCACCCTGGGACTGGCCGGCTGAGGAAACGCATATGTTCGATCTGGAAAAAGCGATCGCCGCCTGGCGGCATCCCTACACCTTTGCCAAGGCGTTCAGCGCGCGCGACATCGACGAAATGGAGCGCCACCTGCGTGATCAGGTTGAGGAACTGGTTCAGGCCGGCGCGTCGCCGGAAAGTGCCTTTCGCCAGGCCGTCGCCGAGATGGGCCCGCTGGACGCCGCCACCCGGGAGTACGGCAAAGTATGGTGGCGCAAGGTGCGGCACCGGGGCGCGGTATCCCACGAAGCACGCGCGATGTACGCCATGGCGCGCAACGATGTCAGACTGGCCTATCGCAACCTCTGGCGCGACCGGGTGCCGTCGGCGATCAACATCCTCGGCCTGTCCATCGCGCTGGGCTGCTGCATCACGGTATATGTATTTCTGGCGACCTGGTATTCGCTCGACAGCTTCCACGCGCAAGGCGAACGCCTGCTGCTGGCGCAGCATGTCGTCGAACGCAACGGCCAGTCCGAGATCTGGGGATCGATGCCCATGCCGCTCGGGCCAGCGCTGGAGGCGGATATCCCCCAGGTGGAACGCGCCGTACGCATCAACCGCGCCGGCGTGAGCATCCGCCGCGGCGACGAGCTGTTCGACGAAGCGGTCACCTTCGTGGACATCGGCTTTTTCGACGCCCTGTCCTTCCCCCTGGCATCCGGCACGCCGGAGGCGCTGCGCGATCCATCGGCCGTCCTGCTCAGCGAACCCATGGCGCGCCGGCTCTTCGGCGAGGCCGACCCGGTGGGAGAAACCCTCGCGATGACCTTTGACCGACGCGTGCGACGCACGGTGACCGTCGCCGGCGTCCTGCAGCCCTTCCCGGCCAACAACGGCTTTCGGTTCGACATGCTGATGGGCTTCGACACCCAGTACGACCTCGGACTGGCCGAGCGCGACGATTGGCGGACGCAGACCTCGGGCCTGTTCGTGCTTGCGCGCACGGCCGGCGATGCCGCGTCGATCGCCGAGCAGATGAACCGCTACCTCCCCGTCCAGCACGCCGCGAACTCCGAATGGCCGATCCAATCGTTCGGATTCGACACTTTCACCGCTCCGTCTTCCGACGCCTTCCGCATCCGGGGGCGCATCTCGGAGCCGGCGGATCCCGCGCTGACGGTGCTGCTCGTGCTGATCGCCGCTTTCATGCTGGCGCTGTCGGTGTTCAACTACATCAACATCACGCTGGGATCGGCCGCGCGGCGGCTCAAGGAAATCGCGCTGCGAAAGGTGATCGGCGGCAACCGGCGGCAGTTGATCGCCCAGTTCATGACGGAGAATGTGCTGCTCTGTCTGATGGCCCTGGCGATCGGCATCGCCCTGTCACGGTTGGCGATGGTGCCGCTATTCAACGCCACCTTTGTGTTGAACCTGGACCTGCGGTTCTGGGAGCACCTCGGCTTCTGGGCCTTCCTGGTCGGGCTGCTGGCGTTCGTCGGCATCGCCTCGGGCGCCTATCCCGCGCTGTACATCGCGTCCTTCGAACCCGTCGCCATCTTCCGGGGCCGGCAGCGGCTGGCGGACAATGCCTGGTTCACGCGCGCCTGCCTCACGTTCCAGTTCGTCCTCGCCTTCATCACCGTCATCATGGGGGTCGTGCTGACGCTCAACAGCCGCTACCTGATCCGGCAGGACTGGGGCTACGACCCTTCGCACACCCTCGTATTCGAACTCGAGGACATCAGCCAGTACCAGCCGTTCCGGGATGCGCTCGCGCAACACGCCGGCGTGCTCTCCGTCGGCGGCGCGGCCGAGCACATCGGGCGGACGCCCGGAAGGGCGGAACTGCGGAGGCCCGACGGCGAAACGACGCCCGTGCTCCGCTACGACGTCGACTCCGCCTATGTCCAGACGCTCGGATTGCGCCTTAGGGAAGGCCGGCTCTTCGACCCGGGGCGCACCGGCGAGGCGGGCCGCGCGGTTGTCGTCAACGACCGCTTCGTCCGTGCGATGGGATGGGCCAATCCGCTTGGACAGACCGTCCGGCTCGACACCACGGTGTACGCGGTCGTCGGCGTCGTCGAGGACTTCTCCTTTTTTCTACTCGCCGAACCCCAGCCCGCGGCGCTCGTGGCGAGCCCCGCAACGGCCTTCCCCTACCTGACCGTCCGTGTGCGCGACGATGCCCTCGCGGGGGTGGAGGCCTATGCCGAAACCGTGTGGAAGCGTCTCTATCCCGAATCCACGATCTCAAAGTACCGGCAGGCGACGGTATTCGACGACACGTACCAGCAGTACAACAGCGTCACGCAAACCTTCAACTACATCGCCGGCCTCGCGCTGCTCATCGCGTGCATGGGGTTGTTCGGTCTGGCGTCGCAGAACATCGCGCGGCGGATGAAGGAAATCAGCATCCGCAAGGTCGTGGGCGCTTCGCTGGGGCGGCTCACGATCCTGATCAATCGGCGTTTTCTCGTGCAGCTGGCGGTGGCCGCCGGCATCGCCACTGCCCTGTGTATCCTGGGTATCAACCTGCTTCTCGGGGTCGTCCGCGAATCGGTCCCGATAGCGCATATGCCCCTGACTCCCCTGCCCTTCCTGGTCGCGTACGCCCTGGTGCTGGGCACCACCGCCCTGGCGATCGGGTCGCAGTGGCACAAGATCGCGGGCGCGAATCCCGCTGACGTGCTGCGGGGCGACGGGTGAGTCCTTGAGGAAAGATTCGCCGGCATGACAGGGTGACGTTCGTTAACTTCGGCCACGAACGCCAACCCGATATCCCCCATGCAGCAATCCTGGATCACCCGCGCCGGCGGGCCCGAGGTACTCGAACTCCGAGAAGCCCCCACCCCCGAGCCCGGCCCGGGGCAGGTCCGCATCCGCGTCGAGGCGAGCGGGGTGAATTTCGCGGACGTGATGGCGCGGCGAGGCCTCTATCCGGACGCTCCGCCGCTGCCAACCGTCGTCGGCTACGAAGTGGCCGGCACGATCGACGCGGTTGGCCCGGGCGTGGAGCGCTCGCTCGGCGAACCGGTGCTCGCCTTTACGCGCTTCGGCGGGTACAGCACGCATGTGATCGTCGTCGATGGCCAGGCGATAGCCCGGCCGGCGGGCATGCCGGTGAACGATGCGGCCGCGCTCCTCGTCAATTACATCACCGCCTTCCAGGCGATGGTATTGATGGGCAGCATCCGCCGGCCCGAAGAGATCGGCCGCCCGGTCCGCGTGCTCGTCCTGGGTGCCTCGGGCGGCGTGGGCACGGCGGCGGCGGACCTCGGACGCTACTACGGCGCGGAGATGTATGGCGCGGCCTCGGCCTCCAAACACGCGTATGTGAGGGAACGAGGCTATGCGCATGCGCTGGACTACCGGGAAACGGGCTGGGAAAAACGCGCGAAGGAGCTGACGGACGGGCATGGGTTCGACCTCATCCTGGACCCCGTCGGTGGCGAGAGCTGGTCGACCGGATTCGACCTGCTCGCGCCGGCGGGCCGCATGGTGATGTTCGGCTTCTCGACGGCGTTCGATTCCGGCAAAACCATGGGAAAACTGGCGTTCCTCAAGGCCATGACCAGCGTGCCGTGGCTCAAATTCCTCCCTTTTCCCCTGATCGACACCAACAAGGGCGTGCTCGGCCTCAACGCCGGCCACCTCTGGGGGTATCCCGAAGAAGTGCGGCGTTGGATCGATCGCCTGCTTGAGTTATATACCGAAGGGCATCTCAAACCGGAAGTCGACCGGACCTTCCCCCTCGCCGAGGCCGGCGCGGCGCACGCGTACCTGGAGGAGCGTCGCAATCGGGGCAAAGTATTACTCATTCCTTAACCAGATGCTACTTTCGGGCAACGGGAAGATGGATTACACTGGAGCAAACATGACACGCCGCATGTCGCGCCCCTGTTTTCAGGTTGGCCTGGCGGTTGCGCTGGCCGTCGTCGCGCTCGCCGGCTGCGCGCGCCAATCGGCCATCGTCACCACCGCCACCGGGCTTCGGTATCAGGTGCTCGTGGCGGGCGAGGGCGACCCCGCCCGTCCGGGGCAGCGTGTGACGATTCACGAAACCGTGACGCTCCGGAACGGCACCCCCGTGTTCGATTCGCGCGAGAAGAACACGCCGATCACGATTCAACTGGGCGTCAATCAGGTCATCGCCGGCCTGGATGAAGGGGTCACCGGGATGCGGATCGGCGAACGACGCATCTTTACGATTCCGCCGGCGCTCAGCCATCGGTCGTCGTATCCCCCCAACACACCGCCCGACTCGACGCTCGTGATCGACCTCGAAGTCCTGGACATCCTCGATCCCTGATCGACCTGTATCCGCAGCAGAACCCAGATCTTTCCAACGCCCGCATGTCTGGCATCCGTCGCTTCGTCACCCTCGCATGCGCCCTCTCCTTCGTCATCCTGGCCGGCGATAGCGCCGCACAGGTGCGCAATCCAAACCGCTTCCTTCCGTTGGAGGTGGGCAACCGGTGGGAGTTCGCCACGACCCGTAAATCCGGCGCGGCCGTGCCGGCTTTTCTCGTCTATGCCGTCCTCCGGGACACCGTGATCGATCGCCGCGCCTATGTCGTCATCCAGGAACGACGCCTGAGCAACATCCGAACGCACGTCGCCTCGAGCGAATGCGTCATGCCGACTGGCGGCGAGAATCAGGCCCGTGTGCCGCCGGCCTTCCCTGCCTGCTTCGAGATGCTGGTCACGCCCCGGTGGGCCGGGCAGTCCGGGACGTCCCGCGATCGCCCTGTTGAAATCCGGATCGGAATGGACGCGCAGTATGCGGCCCCCGCGACCACGACCCACCGCGATGCATGGACCTCGTCGTACGGCGATGAATACACGGCAACCACAACCTACGCGCTCGGATTGGGGCCGTATCATCACGAGCAATCGCGCAGCTACCGCGTCGGCACGCGGCCCGACGATGCGTGGGAGGCGAATCTCATCTTTGCGCGCGTCGGCAACGCGACATATGGAAAAAGTGCGCTACCCGTGGCATCCTCCTCAGCGCGCGCCGACGCGCTGCCGGCATTTAACATCCACCCGAATCCCTTTTCGGATCGCCTCGTAGTGGAGACATCGGCCGACGTGCGGCAGGATATCCGTGTCGAATTATTCGATCTCCTCGGGCACAGCGTGGCGGATACGACCACCCGATTCCCGGAGGGATCCATCACGATTCGGGTCGCCGGCATGGCCGACGGCATGTATCTTCTACGGTTGAGCGACGTCCACGGGCACGCACTCGCCCGGCCGCTTGTCCGACTTTCCAGATGACTCACCTGATCGCGCTCTGTTATGTGGGATGAACGCTACAGCACGGAAGAATACATCTACGGCACCGACCCCAACGACTTTCTGGCCGAGATGGCCGGATCGCTCCCGGTCGGACAAACGCTCTGCCTGGCGGATGGCGAGGGGCGAAACGGCGTTTATCTGGCCGGCCTGGGCCATGCCGTCACCGCGGTGGACAGCTCGTCGGTCGGGCTCGACAAAGCACGCCGGCTCGCCGCGACCCGGGGGGTCGAGATCGCAACCGTTCATGCCGACCTGGCCGACTTCTCCATCGAACCGGGCGCCTGGGATGCCGTCGTATCCATCTTCTGCCATCTCCCCGGCGCCCTCCGCCGCGCCGTGCACCGCCGTGTCGTGGAGGGACTCAAACCCGGCGGCGTGCTCCTGCTCGAAGCATACACGCCGGATCAGCTCCGCTTCGGGACCGGCGGACCGCCGGATGTCGACCGGTTGATGCGGCTCGCAGATCTGAAAACCGAACTGGATGGACTGACGTTCGAGGTCGGTCGCGAGCTGGAGCGCGACGTGATCGAAGGCCGCTTTCACGGCGGTCGCGGCGCCGTCGTACAGGTCTTCGCCCGCAAGAAATGATATGAAGCGCGCTGCTCTCGTACTGCTCGTCCTGCTGGCGGTGGCGGTAATCGGCTGGCGCATCAGCCGGTCCCGGTCGTTTCAGTTTTTCGGCGGGCTGGTTACGCGCGTCGACACCGCCGAACCCGTCGTGGCGTTGACCTTCGACGATGGCCCGACCGCGCTCGGCGTCGATTTTATCCTCCCCTTGCTGGACAGCCTCGACGTGCGCGCCACCTTTTTCCTGACCGGCCGGGAGATCGCCGAGTCGCCCGAGCTGGCCCCGCGGCTCATCGCCGCCGGCCATGCGATCGGCAACCACTCCTACACCCACAGCCAGATGGTGCTGAAGTCGCTGTCCTTCGTCCGCGACGAAATCGAGCAGACCGACGCGCTCATCCGCCAGGCCGGCTGGACCGGCGACATCCCGTTTCGGCCGCCCTACGGCAAACGGCTTCTGGTGCTCCCTTATTACCTGGATGCCACGGGGCGAAAGACCCTGCTCTGGGACGTCGAGCCGGAATCAAACCAGGGCCCCGAACCCGATCCGGTGGCGATGGCGACCGACGCGATCGAGTACGCGCGGCCGGGATCCATCATCATCATGCACATCATGTACGAAAGCCGGCGGACCTCCCGCGAGGCCATACCGCTCATCGTCGACGGGCTTCGCGACCGCGGCTTTCGGTTCGTCACCGTGCAGGAGTTGATGCAGGCATACGCCAACGACTAAACCATCGCACGCTCATGGCACACCATCGCGCAGCCCGACTTCTGTTCGCCGCCGCCCTGCTTCTCCAGGCAGGCTGCGATCCCTCAACCGACGCCCCCACTACGGCCCTGCCCGGGTGGACCCTCGTCTGGAGCGATGAATTCGACACCGACGGCCTGCCCGACGCGGGTAAATGGGGATACGATGTCGGCGATCACGGCTGGGGGAATCAGGAACTCCAGAATTACCTCGCCCGAAATCCCGAAACGGCCCGCGTCGAAGAGGGCCACCTCATCATCACGGCTTCGTTGACCGGCGAAGGCGACAGCAAGACCTACCCCTCCGCCCGGCTCGTCACAAAAAACAAGGGCGACTGGACCTACGGCCGCGTCGAGGTGCGCGCGAAGATCCCGCGGGGCCGCGGCACGTGGCCGGCGATCTGGATGCTGCCCACCGCGAACACCTACGGGACGTGGCCGGCGAGCGGCGAGATCGACATCATGGAGCACGTCGGGTTCGACCCCACCAACATTCACGGCACCGTCCACACCAGTTCGTTCAACCACACGATCGGCACCCAGAAAGGCGAGGCGCGCATCGTCCCGACGGCGCTCGACGCGTTCCATGTCTACGCCATCGAGTGGCGCAGCGACCGCATCGACTTTTTCGTCGATTCCGACCGCTACTTCACCTTCGCCAACACCGGCAACGGGCCGGCCGATTGGCCCTTCGACCAACCCTTCCACCTCGTCATGAATATCGCCGTCGGCGGGTCATGGGGCGGCCAGCAGGGCGTCGACGACACGATTTTCCCTCAGGAAATGCAGGTGGATTACGTGCGCGTGTATCGCGAAGAATAAACGATCTCCGGTGCCAACCCAATCCCTCACCCATCATGAATCGAACCTGGACAGGCCTCCTCCTGCTCGTGGTATCCGGCTGCGCCATCGGCCAGGAGCGCTTTCTCGACACCCCCTATCTTCGCGCGCCTGAACACGCGCCGGACCATTTCATGGTGGCCGGCGCATCCGATGCCGAGCTGGTCGAGCCACGTCCCGGCAACGGGTGCGTGAGTCCGATGGTGGATCCGCGCGATGGCACCCGCCTGCTGCTCTTCCGCTCCGCGGCGGGGCTGGGCGATTACGACGCGCCGGCCGGGCAGTACGGCCTCGAAGATGGCGAGTTGCTGCGCATCGAATGCGCTACCGGACGTCCGGAAGGGGTGGTCAGGCGCTAGCCTGCCCTGCCCGTCCGCAATAAAAAAGGGACGCCACCGCGGTAGATCCTCGCGGTGGCGTCCCGATCAGGTGACGGTCGAGGGCAATCAGTCGCTCCCGCCAACCAGCTCGTTGAGACCTTTCAGGATGAACTGTTGCTGTTCCTTATCCTGCGCCTTCTCCAGATGACGCGCCAGGGCCTGGACGGCCTCCGGAGAATCCATCGCGGCGACGCGCCGGACGGTGAAGTCGAGCTGCTTCGGCAGCCTGGACGCCATGGCCAGGTCGAGGGCCCGGTTGAGGTCGACCGTCGCCATCGGCTCGGCGGCGTACCAGACGAGCAGCGGCAGGTTGTGGTCGCCGGCGTCTTCCGCGTGGGCCATCAGGCCTTCGAGCACACCCCAGCGCTGCGCCGGCTCGATGCGCTGCATCGCGCTCGCGAGATAGAGCCGCACCAGCGCCGACGCGTCCGTCTTCGCCATGGAGGCCATCTTCGTCAGCGCGCCGTTCGGCAGCGTCCTGTCCTCCGCCATCAACTGGATGGCCCAGCTGCGGACGGCCTCGTCTTTGTCGCTGAGCAGCTTCACCATGTCCTGATCGCTCAGGCCTTTCGTCACGTGGAGCGCCCACAGCGCGCGCAGACGGCGCGTGACGTCGGTGTTGCCGTCGAGGATCTTCTTCAGGCCGGCGTGCACCTGCGGGTTCGGGCCGCGCTCCTGGAGGATGCGGCGCGCATGGCGCACGTACCAGTCGTTCTTGTTGAGCATCTGCGCGACGAGTTCGTCGTTGCTCATCTTGCGGAGATCGACCCGCACGAACCGGTCGTTTTCGTGCGTGATCTTGAAGATGCGGCCCAGCGTCTTGTCGTGCACGTCGGGGTTCGAGCTGTGGCACTGGTTTTTGTCGTACCAGTCGATCGCGTAGACCGAGCCATCCGGCCCGTACTGCAGGTTGAGCCACTGCGACCACGTATCGTTCGTGAGCAGGAAGTCGTCCCCGTGGTGCCCCACGTAACCCGATCCCTGCCGCTCCATCACATCGACGTTCGTGCGGTTGCCGTGGATGTTGTTCATGAACAGCTGGTTGCGGTATTCCGCCGGCCAGGATCCGCCCAGATAGAACATCGCGCCGGCGTGGGCATGGCCACCGCCCTTCAAATCCGACCGGTTGTTGCCGGCGTGCGGACCGCGCTCGCCGACCCAGTGGACGTGGTCCGCGTGCGTCGTGATGTCGTCGTAGATGTACGGGTTGAAGTGCTTGCCGCCCTGGCGGAAGTAGCGCCCGCCCTGGATCACGTGATACAGATGCGGGATCACGCAGGCCGTGATGAAGAAGTGTCCCTCGTCGTTGTAGTCGAGCCCCCACTGGTTGCTGCCGCCCTCGGCGAAGACCTCGAACTCGTGGCGAGTCGGATGGTAGCGCCATACGGAAGCGTTGAGCCGCGTGCGCTCCGCGTCCGTCGCGCCGGGCTTGCCGACGTTCGAATGCGTGAAGACGCCGTGGTTGCCGTACAGCCAGCCGTCAGGACCCCAGGTAAAGCTGTTGAGCGTCTCGTGGGTGTCTTCCGTGCCCCATCCGTCGAGCAGAATCTGCGGCGGCCCGGACGGTTTGTCGGCGCCTTCCTCCATCGGGATAAACATGAAATACGGAGCCGCGCCGACCCATACGCCGCCGAAACCGACCTCGAAGCCGCTGACCAGGTTGAGGCCGTCGGTGAACAGCTTCTTGCTGTCCAGCGTACCGTCGCCGTCGGTGTCCTCAAATATGTAGATGCGGTCCTTGCCCTCGCCCTCCGGCGCCGGCGTGGGATACGTGTTCGCCTCGACCACCCAGAGCCGGCCCCGATCGTCCGTCGTCATCGCGATCGGGCGGACGATGTCCGGCTCGGATGCCGCCAGCGTCACCTTGAAGCCGGCCGGCACCTTCATCGCCTTCACGGCTTCCGGACCGGAGAGGCCGGCGTTGAGAACCGGATCCATCGGCGGCATGATAAAGACGTCCGCCGGATTAAATTCGTTCGGGAAGATGGGCCGCGAGTCGTAGAACTTGAAGTCGTCGAAACTGATAAACGCGAAGCGCTGGTCGGAAACGTACGGGATCTCGGAGATCCCGGTCTCGTCGTCGATCAGGCGGATGTAGATGTCCTGGCCCTGATACGGGCGGAGGTCGACCACCACCGGACGCAGCGTCGAGTGGTCGGCGCCGTTGGTCTTGAAGATCACCTCGTTGTTGCTCGCGCGGACGAGTTCGACCCGCGTATCCGCGAGCGCCCCGCCGGCGACCAGAAAGCTCGCATAGGGGTGATTCACGGAGAAGGTGGTGGACGTCATCTGGCCCAGCGCCCGGTGCCCGACGACTTCGCCGCTGCTGACCCAGTATTGCCCTTCGTGTCCGCTCCGCGTATCGCCCGTGCGTACCACGACCACGTCGCCGTTGATCGGCTCCGGCGTGAAGCCGGTGCCCTCGACCGTCCAGTCCGTCAGCGTGCCGTCCTCGAAGTTGAGGTTGACGGGGCGGCCGTTCTTGACCGCCGGGAAGCCGGCGATGACCGGGCCCACATCCTCGAGAATCTGGAACTTGCCTTCCATGCCGGCGGCCCGATGCCCCGGTATGGTGCAGAAATAGATGTCGCTCTCCTGGGCGACAAATGTGATGACGTCGCGATCGCCCGTCTCGACCAACGTCTTGCTCTTCGCATCATGCTTCTGCAGGGCGATGTCGTGCGTCATCGGCTCGGCGTTGATGATGGTGATCTGAACCGTCTCGCCCTTCGCGGCCTGGAGCAGCGGGTTGCGGATGCCGTCGATCGCGCCGCCGACGCCCCGGTAGCCGAGGATGGACGCCTCGAGCGTGTACTCGCGATCCGCGACACGCGCGCCGGCCGTCTGCGTCTCAGGTTGCGCCGGCAGGAACCAACCGGAAAACGTAAGGAGTCCGAGGACGGCGACCGCCGCCAGAGTAAGTAGGGAAGTTTTCATCGCCTAAGGGGTGAACCGCGGGTGGAATACACGGAAAGCGCGGAAGCGCTTCAGGAATGTAGGGAGTCCCTTTCAAATAAGCGACGGTTGCGGAAATGCGCGTTCAAGGTTTAATGGAATCGGGAGACCCTTGAACGCTGAACCTTGAACCTCGAACCTTAAACCTCGAACCACTGCACGCAGCAGCCTTCAGCCCCCGATCAGAATCATCGGCCGGTTCTCTCCCGCGGCGATGTTGTACATGCCGGCGTGGGCGGCTTTTTTCCGCTGGACGGCGGCCTCGACGATCTCCCGCATCGTTGCGTCGCTGGCGCCGGCGCGCATTGCATCGCGGAGGCTAACTTCGGCGTTGCCGAACAGGCAGACCTTGAGGTTGCCATCGGCTGTTATGCGCAGGCGGTTGCAGCCGCCGCAAAAGTTCTCGCTCATCGAGGTGATGAAGCCGACCGAGCCGGCGTAGCCGGGCACGCGGTAGGTCTTGGAGGTCTCGTTCGGTCCATCCTCCTGGCGCGCCAGACCCGGGTGCTCCGCCTCGATCCGCTCGATCATCTCGGTGTAGGCCATGAACCGGTCGTCCTTCCAGCCGTTGCCTTCGAACGGCATGTATTCGATGAACCGTACCTCGATGGGCTTTTCGCGCGTTAGCGTCACAAAATCGGCCAGTTCGTCGTCGTTGAAGCCGCGCAGGACCACGCAGTTGATCTTCACCGGGCGATACCCGTATTCGATCGCCATGTCGATCGCGCGCATCACCAGCTCGAACCCCTCGCGGCGGGTGATGGTCGCGAACCGATCCTCGCGCAGGGTATCGAGGCTGATGTTGAGGAGATTCACGCCGGCGGCATGCAGCGCCGGCAGCTTTTTGGGCAGGAGGAGCCCGTTCGTCGTCATGGCGAACGTGCGCAGCCCCTCAAGCCGGCCGATGCGTCCTACCACGTCTTCCACATCCTTGCGCACCAGCGGCTCGCCGCCCGTGAGCCGGATCTTGGTCACGCCGGCCTCGACGAAGAGCCGCGAAAGGCGTTCGATCTCTTCGAACGTAAGGATGTCGGCGTGCGGCTTGAGCGGCACCCCCTCCGCCGGCATGCAATACTGACACCGCAGATTGCACCGCTCGGTAAGCGAAATGCGCAGGTACGTGTGATGGCGGCCGAAGGTATCGGTAAGCATGGCGGTTGTCGATTCGAAAGGCGGGCACGGGGTTGTACCGAACGCGCCCCGCGAGGTTCGGCCGGCTTACTCGCGCGCCACCGGCCGGTCGGGGTCGGTGATCCATTCGCTCCACGAACCCGGATAGAGCCTCGCTCCGGGGTAGCCGGCGTGCGCCATCGCCAGCAGATTGTGTGCCGCCGTCACACCCGACCCGCAATAACAGACCACGTCTGATTCCTCCACCCCCTCGAAAAGCGGCGCGAAACGCGCCTTGAGCCGCTCCGGCGGGAGAAACCGGCCGTCGATATCGAGATTTCCCCCGAATGGAAGCGATCGGGCGCCCGGAATATGCCCCGCGACGGGGTCGATCGGCTCGACGCGCCCGGCGAAACGCTCGTACGCCCGCGCATCCAGCAGTACAAAATCACCGGCCTCGCGGCGGGATGCTACCTCCTCGGCCTCGGCGACGAGCCCCGCGTCGAGCCGCACCGTGACCGCCCCTTCCCGGGCCGGCGGCGTCGCGGTGTCGACGGACCCGCCCGCCTGCTGCCACGCATTCCATCCCCCATCCAGCAACGCCACCCGTTCGTGTCCGATCCAGCGCAGCAGCCACCACAGCCGGGACGCCACGCCGCCGCCGGCGTCGTCGTAGACGACCACCTGGGTATGATCCGTCACGCCCCATCCGGCGACGGCCCGCGCAAACTCCTCCGGATCGGGCAGCGGGTGCCGGCCGGTCTTGCCGGGCAGGATGGGGCCGGACAACACCTCGTCCAGATGCGCGTAGTAGGCCCCGGACACGTGCCCTTCCGCATAGGCGCGCCGGCCGCGCTCGGTATCGTCGAGCGAAAATCGGCAATCGACCACGACCCACGACGGATCGTGCAGGTGCGTTTTCAGCGTATCGGCGGAGACGAGGGTCGTGAAGGCCATTGGATTTGCGATTAGCGATTAGCGATTAGCGAAGGGGATTTCCCTGCTTGGCGTTCCGGTGGCAATTTCGGGTGCGCATACCGATTTTACCAGGGGAAAAAACCTGCAGGCGCGTTGAACGGGATGCGGTTGATAGATTCGGGAAACACACAATAACCGACATCCTGCATCCCGCATCCCGTATCTTTATCCCCAGACACCCAGCGCATTCTACCCCACGCCGATGTACGAAGTAAAGCAGATTCTCCACCACGCTCGTCGGCTGCGCGACGCGGGGCAGCCGTGTGCGCTGGCGACCGTGGTCAAAATCGGCGGATCCACCTACCGCCGGCCCGGCGCGCGCATGCTCGTCGACCGCGACGGCGCCACCTGGGGCACCATCAGCGGCGGATGCCTGGAAGGGGAAGTCGCCGAGCGCGCCCTCGAGCAGATGAAAACCGGGGTCGCCGAAACGCACCCCTTCGAACTGGGCGAGGACGACATCATTCTCGGCTTCGGCACCGGATGCAACGGGATCGTGCACGTGCTCATCGAACCCTTCGCCGCCGGCGAAGCGGTGACGCCGCTGGACTGGATCGGCGACGCGTTCGCGTCGCGCAGGCCGGCCGTCATGGCGACCGTGCTGGTGGCGACCGGCGCCTGGGAAAACCAGGTCGCGCGGCATGCCCTCTTCGCCGGCGATGAACCGATGCAGACAAGCGCCCCACTGCCCCCCGATCTGCTGAACGCCATCCGGCAGGACGCTCGGGCGTTGCTCGACGACCACAGTGTGCCCGACCACAAGCAAACCTGGCAGAACCGCGTTTACGAAACCGCCACCGCCAGCGCCGACGTCCTCTTCGAGACGGTCCAGCCCCCGATCCGCCTGTTCGTCTTCGGCGAGGGCCACGACATCGCCCCGATCGTCCGCATCACCCGCTCGCTCGGCTGGGAAACCTGGATCGTGGGCCGGAAGCCCGAAGCCGAACTCGCGCGCAAGATCCCCGACGCCGACCGGCACGTCTTCCTCATGCACCCGGAGGAGGTGGCAAGCCGCATCACGCCGGATGCGCGGACGGCGGCGTTCGTCATGAACCACAGCTACCTGCGCGACCGGGCGCTGCTCGCCGGCCTGATCGAAACGCCGATCCGTTATATCGGCCTCCTCGGCCCCCGAAGCCGCACCGAGCGCATGTTCGTCGAGCTCGCCCCGCTCTCCGAGGAGGTCGAGACCCGCATCTACGGACCGCTGGGCCTGGACATCGGCACCGAGACCCCGGAAGAAATCGCCCTCGCGGCCATCGCCGAAGCCCAGGCCGCCTTCCACGGCCGCGCCGGCGGCATGCTCCGCGACCGCACTGCCGCGATTCATTCGTGAAGGTTGCAGGTTACACGTTGCAGGTTGGCAGGTTTATTTCCTGAGGTGCTTGAACGTGCATTGGATGGCGAGATGCCGATCTAGAGCGCTTTCGACAACCCCGTCGCAAGCGCCGGGGGCTCAGGAAGACAACCCGTTTTTATTTCTCAACTGTTTCTGAGGCATCATGCGCGAGTCATCGCATATCCAGACGCGTTGCCGTGCAGCATCCAGCATGGCACCGTCAACGCATCTTGCGATGTGCATGGTGCGATTTTAATTCCTCGAAAGCGTTCTCCGTATCCACATCCCGCAGCACTCCCTCGTCGTCTACCGGCACCTCGACGACGCGGGCCGCGTGGCGCTTGAGGATGCCCCGGCATCCCTCCGGCTCTTCGTGCGCCAGGATCTCGTCCCGATAGGCGCTGGAGAAGAGGACCGGATTCCCGCGCGTTCCCCGGTAGACGGGCACCACGATCCCGCCGGCCTCCAGCGCGTCCACCAGCAACGCCAAGGTCGCCGGCCGCACCAGCGGCATGTCGCCGAGCATGATCAGATAGCCGTCAGCCGATTCGGACGCAGCGCGGACGCCGGCCTGGATGGAGGAGGTCATCCCGGACGCATAGCCGGCGTTCGGGACACAACGAAGCGCCACGCCTTGCAGCACCGATCCTACCTGGTCCCCCTCATGTCCTACCACCGCCATGCACTCACCCAGCGGCGCTTCTCCCAGTGCCCGCGCGGCATGGAGCACCAGCGGCAGACCGCCTAGCGGCATGAGCAGTTTGTTCGCCTCGCCCATCCGCGAAGAAAGCCCCGCCGCAAGCAAGATACCCGATACAAACACCGGCTTTTTGCGGTCCGATTTCGTCATTTGCGTATCAGTCGATGCCGATCTAACTTCCGATCCGAATTGCCGTCACCGGCTGCTTCGCCGTCAGCAAGACGTCCTCCGGTTTCAGTCAGCGCCCATCTTAACGAGGATAGAACGGAATGTCCATTCAGAAAATATCTTTCAACGAGCAGGTCAGCGCAAACCTCAAGCGCGCCGCCGCTCTTACCGATTACCCGCCGGGACTCATCGAGCAGATCCGCATCTGCAACAGCGTTTACTCGATCCAATTCCCCCTCAAGCGGGACGACGGGAGCATCGAGGTCATCAAGGCGTGGCGCGCCGAACACAGCCACCACCGCACGCCGGTCAAGGGCGGGATCCGGTATAACGAACACGCCGACCAGGACGAGGTGATGGCCCTCGCCGCGCTGATGACCTACAAATGCGCGATCGTCGATGTGCCGTTCGGCGGCGCCAAGGGGGCGGTCAAGATCAATCCGCGCGCCTACTCCGAGGCCGAACTGGAGCGCATCACCCGCCGCTACACCTACGAACTCATCGCCAAAAAATTCATCGGCCCGGGCATCGACGTGCCGGCGCCCGACTACGGCACCGGCGCCCGCGAAATGGCCTGGATCGTCGATACCTACAACTCGATGACCACGTCCGAACTCGACGCGCTGGGCTGCGTCACCGGCAAGCCGGTCGCCCAGGGCGGGATCCGGGGCCGCGTCGAGGCCACCGGCCGGGGCGTGTGTTTTGGCATCCGCGAGGCGTGCAGCTTCGAAGAGGACATGAAGACGCGCGGCATGAAGACCGGTATCGAGGGCAAGACGTGCGTCGTGCAGGGGTTTGGCAATGTGGGGTACCATTCCTCCAAGTTCATCCAGGAGTCGGGCGGCGTCATCCTGGCCATCGCGGAGTACGACGGCGCGATCTACAACCCGAAGGGGCTCGACATCGAAGCCGTCGACGCCCACCGCAAAGAGCACAAGACGATCACGACGTTCCCCGGAGCCACGCTGATCAAAAATACGCTGGAAGCGCTCGAACTGGAATGCGACATCCTCGTGCCGGCGGCGCTCGAGAACCAGATTACGATGGAGAACGCGTCCCGCATCAAGGCGAAGATCATCGCCGAAGCCGCTAACGGACCGGTTACGGCCGACGCGGCCGAGGCGCTCACGGCGCGGGGCGTGCTGATCATCCCGGACATGTACCTCAACGCCGGCGGCGTCACCGTATCCTATTTCGAGTGGCTGAAAAACCTGTCGCACGTGCGTTTCGGCCGCATGGAGAAACGCTTCGAGGAGCGGAGCAACATCCAGATCCTGCAGACGCTGGAAAAAATGACGGGTAAGTCGATCGACACCTCGATGATGCGCAGCATCGCGCACGGGCCGGACGAGGTCGACCTCGTCAACTCGGGGCTCGAGGACACGATGGTCGAGGCGTACCGGCAGATCCGTGTCATCCAGGAGCGTCACGAGATGAAGATCGATCTGCGCTGCGCCGCGTTCATCTCCGCCCTGGAGAAGATCGCCTACGCGTACGAGCTGCGGGGTATTTTCCCTTGACATCGTGCATCGTAACGATGTTTTTGGGTAACGCACCCCGCGTCTAAGGACCCACGCACGTAGATGCCCGAACCCACCTGTTCAGAGGACCCTGCTTCAGGCGACGCTTTCGTCGCCGGTCGCCGGGTTGATGTCGCGCACCACGGCCTGCTGGTGTTCTTTACGCTGATCTGGGGCTCCAACTTCGTGCTGGCGGAGATCGCCCTCCAGGAGCTGGCGGCGATCTCATTCAGTGTGGCGCGTTTCGTCGCAGCCGCCGGCGTGCTGCTGATCGTCCTCTACCTGCGCGGCCGCGCCACCGGGCCGCGATGGCTGGGGCTTTTCCCTGTCCTGCACCGGGCCGACTGGCCACGCCTGCTCGTCGTATCCCTGCTGGGGGCCACGATGGCCCCCTGGCTCGGTATCGAGGGGCTCCACCTCACGTCGAGCGGACGCGCCGCGCTGTGGCTCGCCATCTGTCCGGCGGTGAGCGCCGGTCTGGGCTTTTTGCTGCGGACCGAACGCTTGAACCGCATCGGCCTCATCGGTCTGGTGGTGGCGGCGGCGGGCACGATCGGCCTCGCGCTCGACGGGATGGCGCCGGGCCGTAACGCCTGGCAGGGCGACGCGCTGCTTTTTCTGGGGATTTGCTGCACAGCCGCCGAATTGCATCTCATCAAGCCCCTCGCGATCGCCTACGGCGCCACCTCCGTGGTTGCCGCGCGGACTGCGATCGGCGGCATGCTGTACGTGGCCATCGCCCTGCCCTCCATCGCCGCACAGCCCTGGCTGTCGCTCAGCGCATGGACCTGGATCGCCATCCTCGCCGGCGGGGCGATCGGCGTGGGCGTGGGACAATGGATCAAGGTTCGCGCCCTGGACACGCTCGGCCCCACCCGCGTGGTACTGTATGGCAACCTGGTCCCGCCGGCCACCCTGTTCCTCGCCTGGCTGATCCTCGGGACGGAGCCCACGGCGGTCGAGATCGGCGCCGGCGTGACGATCATCGCCGGCGCGATATGCCTCCAGCTGGGCGATCCGCATCGGCCGAAGGAGCTCTCGGTCGCGTCCTGATGCGCGCATCCCCGGCACCCGGTGGGCGCGCCGGCATCATTTCACCTCGCCGTCGTACCGCAGCCGTTTGTTGAGCAGCGTGCCCCAGAGTTTGTTGTAGGGATGCACCTGTTCGACCGGCCGGCCGTCGCGCTCTACAGGAAACCCGTTGTTGGCCCACATGAACAGGGAGCCCTCCAGGTTGGCGACCTGGCCGGCGCCGGCCTGCCGCAGCTTCTCGGCCCGGGCGGAAGACCGGTACCCGACCGAGCAATAGACGACGATAGGCCGGCCGGCCGCTACGGCGAGGAGCGAATCGGCATCCTCGGCATCCGGATCGGCATGCACCGCGCCGGCGATGTGGCTCACGTCGTATTCGGCCCGGGTGCGCACATCGACGAGCAGGGGTTGCACCCGCGTGTCGTCGGCAAGCCAGCGCGCCAGCGAGTCCACGGTGATCTGATCGACTTCCGGATACCGATGCCGCACGTCGCGCAGGACGGTCGACCAGACCAGCGTCTGCGCGTTCGCCATGGCCACGGGAAGGAAGAGGGTGAGAACCAGGAATTTTGTCATGTATCGGAATGTTGATTCGACTCGACGCTTCAGATCGCCCATCGGACCGCACCATCGGATCGCCCCATCGGATCGCCCCATCGGATCGCCCCATCGGATCGTAAGAGCACCGGCGCTGTCCCGGATTGGAACGCCCGAGAAGCCCCTCCGTTCAACGAGCCGACCCTCAACAACCTCCAAACCCCCTTTTCCGACCGATCCAATGAGCACCCAGGGACGCGTACTGGTAGCGATGAGCGGCGGCGTCGACTCGTCCGTCGCGGCCGTGCTGCTGCGCGAGCAGGGGTATGAGGTGGTGGGGATCACGATGAAGACGTGGGACTACACGTCGAGCGGCGGACGCGGCGGCAAGGAAGTCGGTTGCTGTTCGCTGGAATCCATGAACGACGCCCGGGGCGTCGCCCTGGCGTACGGGTTTACCCATTTCATCGTCGACATCCGGGAAGAATTCGGCGACTGGGTGATCGAGCGGTTCACCGAGGAGTACCTCGCCGGCCGCACGCCCAACCCCTGCGTCCTGTGCAACACCCACATCAAGTGGGCCGCCCTGCTCCGCCGGGCCGATGACCTCGGGTGCGATTTTATCGCCACGGGGCACTACGCCCGCCTGCGCCATGACGAGGCGCTCGGCCGGCATGTCCTGATGCGCGGCCTCGACACCAACAAGGACCAGAGCTATGCGCTCTGGGGCCTCCCGCAGGAACACCTGCGCCGGTCGATTTTCCCGCTCGGCAGCTTCACGAAGCCCCAGATCCGGCAGATGGCGCACGACTACGGCCTCCTCCGGGTAGCGGACAAGCCGGATTCGTACGAGATCTGCTTCGTGCCAGACAACGACTACCGCCGGTTTCTCAAGGACCGGGTGCCGACGCTCGCCGGCACGGTGAAGGACGGTCCGTTCGTACTCAGCGACGGCACTCCCGTCGGCCGGCACGAAGGCTATCCGTTCTACACCATCGGGCAGCGGCACGGGCTCGGGCTGGCGCTGGGCTTTCCGGCCTACGTCACGCGGATCGATGCCGAAACCAACACCATCACGATCGGCCCCCGGGAAGAACTGTTCCAGCAGTCGCTTGTCGCGCGCCAGCTCAACCTGATCAAGTACCCCGACCTGCGCACCGAGCGGCCGGCCGAGGCGAAGATCCGGTACAAGGACGACGGCGCTCCGTGCCTCGTGTGGCAGAGCGACGACGACACCCTCAAGGTCGTCTTTTCCGAAGCGCGGCGAGCCATCACGCCGGGGCAATCGCTCGTGCTGTACGAGGGCGACGATGTCCTCGCCGGCGGGTGGATCCACGGCGCCGGCGAGACGCACATCGATGTACCCGCGGCCGACGTCGACATCCTCGGCGAAGAATCCTGATCGCCCGGGGTATCCCTCGGGCGCAACCTCCTCTCTACCTCAACCCGATCTCCATGCGCCTCCTTCTCGGATTGCTCCTCCTGGTCCTCGCCGCGCCGGCGTGCAAAACGACCTCTTCCCCGAATGCCGAGGGAAGCGTCCAGGCGACGATGCCCTTCAAAGGCACCATCGTCTACCTCGACCTCGAGGGCGGCTTCTACGGCATCGAGGCCGAGGACGGCGAGCGCTATTTCCCCATCAACCTCGCGCTCACCTACCGCGAAGACGGCCTGCGCGTCCAGTTCGACATGCGCCTCCGCACCGACGTCATGACCACCGTGATGTGGGGCACGCCCATCGAGATAATTGAGATGGGGCGGTTGTAGTTCTAGGTTCGAGGTTCGAGGTTCGAGGCTCAACGTTCAAGTTTCGATGAGCCAGGTCATCATATCGAATGCCCTGGAACCTCGAACCTTGAACGTTGAACCTCTCCCCAGCCTAGCGCTCGTAAAAGAACGGCGGCTCGATGCCCAGGGCGCGGAGGTACACGTAACCCTGGCCGCGGTGGTGGACTTCGTTGTCGACGATGTAGTTCAGGATCCAGTACCCGGGTCCTTCCCACTGCCCGAAGGCCAGGTCGACCTCCAGGAACCGGTGCCCCGGGATCGTGGCCCAGGCTTTATCCAGGCCTTTCGTGGCTTCATCCCACATGCGGAGCGCTTCTTCCTTCGTGGCCGGTTTCGGGCCCGGGTTGAATTCCCATGTGCCCGTCGCTACGCCTACGACCGTGGGCACGGTCATGCCGATGATCTCGCCGACCAGCTCGGAGAACGGACGCATCCCGCCGATCGAAAACGAGGCAAACTTGTCTTCCGGAAACGCCTCGATGATGCGGCGCGTCAGGCGGCGATGACCCTGCCAGTGCTCGAGAAAGGCATCGGCGGGAATAAAGAGGGTG
Source organism: Rhodothermales bacterium (assembly GCA_041391505.1). Lineage (NCBI taxonomy): Bacteria > Pseudomonadati > Rhodothermota > Rhodothermia > Rhodothermales > Rhodothermales bacterium. The sequence continues at coordinate 32,182 of JAWKNW010000019.1, read as the reverse complement.
TGGTTTTTTTCGGTAGCCATAATGGTGCTTCGGGAGTTGGTGACTGATCTTGCGCGCGTTTCGAACGTCCGGTGCCGGGCATTGGGATGCGGGAGGCCGGATGCTGGATGCGGGATGCAGGATACGGGATGCAGGATACGAGATACTGGATCGCCGACAAAACACGCACCCGGAGCGTATCCAGTCTCTTGACTCCCGCGTCTCGACATCGCCTCGATGACGCGCGAAAGATCGCGTAGTGAATGTACGTCCGCAGGTTACGCCGGCCCCGATGTCAACGCTATGTCACAGGGTACTGGACCCTTTTTTCGCGAGCCCAGACACCTACTTCGCCTGCATCCAGTACGCTTCGAGCATCTTGTAGGAGGAGGACGATCCCGACGACATGTCGACGAGCCGGGGCGACAGAAAATCGGTGTGCGGTGCGTAGTCGAGCGCGCTGCGTCCGTGCGGGAGGAGCTTGCCGGCGGCGACCGTGAACGGGAACGTCTTGATCGGCTTGCCATCCGCCTTGATCACCACCTCACAGCCCCCGTCCGTCGCCGCGAGGTTTTTCAGCGTGAGGTATTCGCTCGATCCCCTGGCGATCTCGCGGCTGAAGAACTGCCAGTCGTCGTTGCTCAGGACCGTGTTCGAGGTCGTGGCGGCGACTTCCTTGCCGCCCTTCAGGATATGAACGGTCAGCATGGCGCGGCTGCCGGCATCCGGCACTTCGCGGAGGCTGGACCACCAGTTGATCTTGACCAGGCCGGCGGGGTCGTCCACCGGCGCGGAGAAGTAGGCCAGGTCGGCCCAGGGACCTGCCCGCCGGTAGCTCGTTTTGGGATTAAACGGGTCGCCGCTACTGCCACCTTCGAGCGTGAACGGCAGGGTGGTGACGGCCTCGCCGTTCACCTGGAGCGTCATCGTGAAGTCGCCGGCCTTGTTGAGCTGAAAAATGCCGGGGCCGCTGTTGGCCACCAATCTTCCGAAAGCCGGAAAATCGCCCGCCGGCTCGACGCGCAGGGGGATCGTGACCGGGGCGCCACCCCCGCCCGACACCACGAGCGACGCCTCCGCCCCCTGGGGCGGAAAGACGACCTGCAGACCGTCGACGTTGAAGCCGCCGTTGGCCTCGTAGAATCGCAGGTTCAGGAGCGACTGGTACTCGGCCGCCGGCTGGTAGCCCTGGGCGGCGGCCTGAAGCGTTACCAGGAGGAGAAGGACAGCTATTCCGGATGCGCGCAGGCAGCTCATGTTGGCTTGCGGTTGGTGAATCGATCGGACCAATCTACATCCGACGCCATCCTTACATCCTACCTCCGGAGAGGAATTTTGCCGCCCCTTTTGCCCCCACGATGTGGCGCGACGCGGCATCCATCGAGATGCCCGCCGGCGACCTTGCTCATTCGAGATTGCTTGCCTTTTTCGCGTCGCGCTCGTCCGTCAACGGCAGGCTGATCATGTTCGCGAAGAAGGCATACACCTCGGGGTGAAACTCTTTCAACTGCCGATACCAGCCGAGCGCCGTATAGAGATAGGTCCCGTTCCCGTATTCGGCGAGCAGCGTCGAACTGGTCATCGGGGCTTCGCCGGGGTCGTGCATGCTGAAGACTTCGTGGTAGCGCGCGTCGTATTCGCCCGGGAAGTACAGGCCGCGCTCCTGCACCCATCCGTCCCACAGCGACGCCGAGATCGCGTTGGGCTTGTGGAACAGCGGCGACTCCGGCATGAGCACCGTCACCTCCGCATCCTCGCGCGTCACGCGGTCGTGGCTGAGGACGAGCGGATAGGGCGCGAGGTTGTCCGGGTTTTTCTTCGATGCATCGAACGGGTCGGCGAATTCTGCATTCCACTCGAACGTCTTCTGGTAGTTTACGATGAGATGCCCGCCGGCGCTGACCCAGTCGAGCAGCCGGTCGTTGTACGCCCGCAGGTCGGCGCGGACGAGATAGGCCCGGATGTCCACCAGGATGGTCTGGAAGGCGGTTAGGTCGCCCTCGGCCAGCGTCAGCGAGTCGAGGAGGACGTGGTCGACCCCCAACTGCGTCAGCGCCTGGTCGAGGGTGTTGTCGTAGCTGGCGACGACGCCGACATGCAGGTTTTCAGGCACCAGCACGTTGAAGACGCGCCCCTTCACGAAGGTATGCGACGGCGTGGCCGGCCCGGTCGCCGGCGAGGCCATCCCGGTTACCGCCACGGTATAGTCGCCCTCGGGCAGGGAGGACGGCAGATCGAAGTCGAGCGTGACCGCGCGGCGGTCGCCGCCGGCGATCTGCACGGTCTGCTGGGTGGTATGCAGCACGTCGCGCGCGCCGTCGCTCGACACCGCGAGGCGGAACGCCACCTGCGTGGCTTTCGGATCCATCACATCCAGATTCAGCGCCAGCGCGTTCGCCCCGCCGCGGAGCCGCATCACCTGCTCCGACGCGGTCACGACGATGGGCGGCGCGATCTCCAGCGGAAGATGGCCGGCGGCGACGAGCTGCGGGGCGTCGCCCCGGCGGAGGGTATACGTCACCGGCGGATCGTTCGTAAACCGGTCGTACTGGCGCTCAACCCGCGGTAGCGTCGCCGCGGCGTCGGGGCGGACACGCAGCGAGACCACGCGATCCGAGCCGGCGGACAGCACCAGCGTGGTGTCGATGGCTCCCGTAAAGGTGAGGTGCATGGGCGGGGCATCCATCCGCATCGGCGCGAAGCGCACCTCGACCTGCTGGCCCGGCACCGCGACGGCGGTGCTGAGCGTGAAAAAGCCCTCCGGCGCCGGCTCGATGCGGCCCGAGGCGATCCAGTAGCTCAGGTCCGGCGAGGCGCTCCGGTTCGCCGGCAGGTTGGACGCGAGGTCCGACGTGATCGGCGGCGCCCCGTCGGCTTCGCGGAGGAGCACAAAAAAGGTGTTGTCCTGCATGCGACGGAAGGCGGCGAACATGCCCATCCCCTGCGAGGCATGCTCGCGGAGCGCGTCGGTCGCAATGTCGCCGTAGCTCTTGCCGGCCGCGGCGTTCATGTCCGTCACCGGCACCTCGGCATCGTAGGGCTGATCCGTCCGCCGCCAGAGGCGAAGGAAGAGCCGCTTCGGCTGCCAGAGGTCCACCCCGTCTTCCTCGAGCTGCTCGGGATGATACGTCGGGTCCGACGCGAGGGCGAACGCGTCGTACGCCGAGATGCCGACGGCCTGGTGCTGGCCGTGCTGCAGGTTCGGGCCGACAGTGAGGGTGTCGTGGTTGGTGAACATCACGTCCGGCTTCAGCTTGCGGACGAGGTACACGATGCGCGAGGTCACCTCGTCACGCCCGCCCCACTTCTCAAACGCCTCGCTGGCCTGCTTGGAGAAGCCGAAGTCCTTGAAGTTCAGGAAATACACCTGCGTCCCGAGCTGCCGCGCGGCGCGTTCGGTTTCCTGCGTCCGGATGGCGCCCAGCTCTTCGTAGAGTTCGGGGCCGATCTCGTTCTGGCCGCCTTCGCCCCGGGTATAGATCACACTATAGGCGATCGCATCGTCGGCTTTTCGGTAGTAGGTGAGGGTCCGCCCGTCCTCGTCGTCTGGATGCGCGGCGAGGTTCATCACCACCAGCGGCGCGGCGCTCTGGGCCGAAGCCGGCTGCCGGCCCACGCCGGCGAAAATGAATAGCAGCAGAAGGGACACGTTGAGTCGCATGCGTTTCTTATTTTTCGGCCGCGAAGAGGGTGGGAAGCGGGATGCTGGACGGAAGATACGGGATACGGAATGTTCATGTGCTGAACGACGCTATCCGGTAAAAGATCTTGCCGCCGGCATCCTCCGTCGTACCCAACCCCCTACCAGGCCCTGAGGATTCCCCGAACCCCATCCTGCATCCCGCATCCAAACATCCTGCATCCTGCATCCTGCATCCAACATCCAAACATCCTGCATCCCGCATCCCACATCCAAACATCCCGCATCCAAACATCCCGCACCCAACATCCCGCACCCAGCACCCCTCATCCCATGACCTCATCCGACAAAGCCTTTCTTTTCCAGCTCCTCGACACGCCGAGCCCTTCGGGGTTCGAGTCCGCCGGCCAGCGCGTCTGGGCCGAATACGTCCGCCGGCATGCGGACCGCGTCGAGAGCGACCACTACGGCACGGCCTGGGCCACACTCGACGGCACGGGCAAGGACGACGCGCCGCGCCTGATGCTCGAAGCGCACGCCGATGAGATCGGGTTCATGGTCAACCACATCTCCGACGAGGGCTTTCTCTACATCGTCCGCATCGGGGGATCGGACCGGGCGATCACGCGCGGCCGCATCGTGCGCATCCTCGGCAGCCAGGGCGAGGTCGAGGGCGTGGTCGGCAACACGGCCATCCACCTGCGCGACCGGAACGACGACAAGGTGCCCGACTGGCACGACATCTTCATCGACATCGGCGCCGGCAGCAAGGCCGAGGTGGCGGCGCGCGGCATCCGGGTGGGGCATCCGGCCGTGTTCGCCGAGTCGGCCCGACAGCTGGGTGCTAACCGCATCGTGGGGCGCGCGCTCGACAACCGGATCGGCGGCTACATCATCGCCCGCGTGATGGCCCGCCTGGCCGCGGGGCCCCGGCCGGCGGCGACGGTGCACGCCGTCAATGCCGTGCAGGAGGAAATCGGCGGCCACGGCGCACGGATGGTCAGCTACCGGCTCAACCCGACGGTCGCCGTCGTCCTCGACGTCTGCCACGCCACGGATTCCCCGGGCATCAGCGAACCGAAACACGGCAAAGTGAAGATGGGGGGCGGCCCCGGCCTGACCCACGGCTCGGCGACCCATCCCCTCGTCGTCCAGCGCCTGATCGAGGTGGCGGAGCAGGAAGGCATCCCGCTCCAGCACGAAGCCTCGTCCTACTTCAGCGGCACCGACACCGACCAGATCTTCAACTCCCGCGCCGGCATCCCCAGCGCGCTCGTCTCCCTCCCGATGCGCTACATGCACTCGACGGTGGAGATGGTGGATACCGCCGATATCGACGCCGTGGTGAAGCTGCTCACGGCGTTTGTGTACTCGTTATCCGCCGGCGACGGGTTCAAGCTGCCGATTTGAGATCGCGGGGCTGGAGTGCGGGATTGGGGGCGACGGGATGCGTTCGGCTCGGGTTGAGTGTTGGAAGCGATGGATGCTGGATGCAAGATGCAGGATGCTGGATGCTGGTCTCCCCGAATCGAGTCAATAGTCGACGATCCAGCATCTCGATTCCGCACCGAACGGCCGTCAGTTCCGAAGCCGCGCGCGCTTCACCCGGCGCGTTGCATGAGGCGGCGTTTCCGTACGATGCTGAGCGCCATCTCCAGCGCCTGTTCGGCGTTCAGGCGGGGGTCGACCTGGGTTTTGTAGGCCCGTTCGAGGTCGCCGTGTTCGAGGCCGCGGGCTCCGCCGGTGCATTCGGTGACGTCTTCGCCGGTCAGTTCGAGGTGGACGCCGCCGAGGTAGGTGCCCATCCGGTGGTGGATCTCGAACGCCTGTTCGAGCTCGGAAAGGATATAGTCGAACGGACGCGTCTTGTAGCCGGACTCGGTGCGGATGGTGTTGCCGTGCATCGGGTCGCAGATCCAGAGGACCTGCTTGCCGGCTTTTTTGACCGCCTCGATGAGCGGCGGCAGGCCGGCCTCGATCTGGTCCTTCCCGAACCGGGTGATCAGCGTGAGCCGGCCGGGGTCGTTGGCGGGATTGAGGATTTCGATCAGCTCGATGAGGTCCTTCGGTCCGATCGCCTTGCCCACCTTCATCCCGATGGGGTTCTCGATCCCGCGGACATACTCGATGTGTGCGCTCTCCGGAAAGGCCGTCCGCATCCCGATCCAGGGCATGTGCGTCGACAGGTTGTACCAGCCCGGATTGTGGGGCACGCGGCGCGTCTGCGACTCTTCATAGGGCAGAAAAAGCGACTCGTGGCTCGTGTAAAACGGCGCCCGGTCGAGCGCAGCGCTTTTCGTGTCGGCGAAGGTCTCCATGAACGAGACGGATTCCTTGATGGCATTGACCATCTCGCGATAATCGGCGGCGCGGGGCGAATCGCCCAGGAAGTCGAGGTCCCAGTATTCCGGATGGTGCAGATCGGCGAAGCCGCCCGTCACCAGCGAGCGGACGAAGTTGAGCGTCATCGCCGAGCGGCTGTGGGCCAGGAGGAGCCGGTCCGGCGCCGGCACGCGGGCCTCCTCGGTGAACGGCAGCCCGTTGATCATGTCGCCCCGGTAGGTCGGCAGCGTCACCCCGTCGATCGTCTCGGTGTCCTCGGAGCGCGGCTTGGCATACTGCCCGGCGAAGCGCCCGACGCGGATGACCGGCAGCCGGAGCCCGAAAATCAGCACGACGCTCATCTGGAGCAGGACCTTGAGCCGGCGGGTGATGATGTCCGCCTCGCATTCGTCGAAGCTCTCGGCGCAGTCGCCCCCCTGGAGCAGAAACCGCTTGCCCTGCGCGGCCTCGCGCAGCTGTTCGCGGAGCGACTTGACCTCCCACGAAGTCACGAGCGGCGTGAGGCGCGAAAGGCGGCCCAGGACGTTCGAAAGCGCGTCGGGGTCGGGATAGGTGGGTTGCTGGAGGGCCTTTCGGGCGCGCCAGCTGGCCGGCGACCAGTCGGCGCGGGGATCGGTGGGGACGGATGGATTCGCCATCGGGTGTCGGGTGGGATGCCGCTTTTGTTATGTTTCCGTGATGATTGCGAGGCGGGCGCGTCGGTATTCTTGGGATGACGTCTGATCGGCCACGGATCATCGTCAACCCTGAAGTATACCATCCTGATCCTACCACGCATGACATCCACCGCACCCGCCCCGTTTGCCATGTCCACCGTGCCCGCCGACACGCCGGCCATCCTGATCGTCGAGGACGATCCTGACCTCGCCGGCCTGCTTCAGATCCACCTCGGCGACCTCGGCTACGCGACCGACATCGCGCGCGACGGCCGAAGCGGCCTGGAGCGGGCGCTAACCCGAAATTACGCCCTGCTGATCCTCGACATCATGCTGCCGGGGCTCGACGGCTTCGAGGTCTGCAAACGCGTCCGCTCCGAGAACCGCGCGCTGCCGATCCTCATGCTCACGGCCAAATCCGAGGAGCTGGACAAGGTCCTCGGCCTCGAACTCGGCGCCGACGACTACCTCACCAAACCGTTCAGCATCCGCGAACTGCTCGCCCGCGTCAAGGCCATCCTCCGGCGATTCGACATCGTTCAGGAAATCGCGCAGCCGGCGGCCGAAGCCCAGCCCCTCCTCTTCGGCGACCTCTTCGTCGATCCGGAGAAGCGCAAGGTGCTCCTCCACGGCGAGGCGCTGGACCTGACGGGCAAGGAGTTCGACCTCCTGATGCTGTTCGCACAAAACCCGGGGCGCGCGTACAGCCGGCAGGAGCTGCTCGATATCGTCTGGGGCTACCAGTACAGCGGCTACAGCCACACGGTGAACTCCCACATCAACCGGCTGCGCAACAAGATCGAACCCGACCCCGCCGAACCCCGCTACATCAAAACCGTCTGGGGCCACGGCTACCGCTTTGCCGAACCCGACGAACTGCAGTCCTGACGCCCCATGCGAAGTTTTTACGCCAAGTTGTCGGCCATCTTCCTGCTGCTGATGCTGATCGTGGTCGTGGTCGTTTCCATCCTCGGCTTTCAGGCGGCGCTGCAGCTCGAAACCGAGACCGAACAAAAGCTCAACCGGACGCTCGCGCAGGATCTGGCCGTCGTCTTCCAGCCCTGGCTGATGGAGAAGATCGATGACAAGATGATCCAGATGGAGATCTCGGACATGATGGGTCTGAACCGCCGCATCGAGATCTACCTGATGGGGCCGGATGGCGTGATCAAGGCGCACTTCGTGCCCGACGGACAGCCGCTGCCGATGCCGCACGTGGATCTGGCGCCGCTCGACGCCTACCTCGCCGGCGCCGAGTTGCCCATCCTCGGCGACGACCCCCTGCGCGTCGGGCGGAAGAAGCCGTTCACCGTCGCCCCGATCACCATCATGGGCGAAACCGGCTGCTACCTCTACGTCATCCTCGGCGGCGAGCGCTACGAGACGGTCGCCAACATGCTGCGGGACAGCTACATCGTGCGCACGTCGGCGCTGGGCATCGGGCTCACGCTGCTCGTGTCGGTGATCGTCGGAATGATCCTGTTCGCGCTGCTGACCAAACGGCTCCGCAGGATGCGGGAGTCGGTCAAGGCCTTCGAACGCGGCAACCTCCAGAAACGCATCCAGCCCGGCGCGGCCGACGAACTCGGCGAACTCGGCGTGGCGTTCAACCAGATGGCGGATACGATCGTCGCCAACATGGACCAGTTGAAGCAGGCCGACCAGCTCCGCCGCGAACTCATCGCCAACGTATCGCACGACCTGCGCAGCCCGCTCGCCTCCATCCAGGGCTATCTCGAAACGATCCTGATCAAGGACGAAAGCCTCTCCGCGAATGAACGGCAGGCCTATCTGGAGGTCGGGCTAAAAAACACCCGCCGGCTCGGCGCGCTGATCGAATCGCTCTTCGAGCTGTCGAAGCTCGACGCCCGCCAGATCGAGCCGCAGATCGAGCAGTTCTCCATCGCGGAACTGGCACAGGACCTCGTGATGCACTTCCGCCCCATCGCCGAGCGCAACCGCATCCAGCTGACGGCCGACGTCGCCGCCCCCCTCCCGCTCGTCTTCGCCGACATCGCGCTCGTCGAACGCGCGATCTCGAACCTGATCGACAACGCGCTGCGCCACACCCCGGCCGGCGGGTCGGTCCGGATCATCCCGACGAACGACGCCGGCTACGTGCGCGTCGAGGTGGCCGACACCGGCGCCGGCATCCCGGAGGCCGATCTCTTGCGGGTGTTCGACCGCTTTTATCGCGTCGAGAAGAGCCGCGCGCCGGAGGAAAACGGCGGCGCCGGCCTGGGCCTGGCCATCGCCCAGAAGATCGTCGAGCTGCACGGCAGCGCCCTGCATGTGCACAGCATCGTCAACCAGGGCACGTCGTTCGATTTCCGCCTGCCCACCCGCCGGGACCTGGTCAAGCGGGCCGCGCTGCAGCCGGCGTAAACCACCAGTCAATAACGGACTTTTGTTTCAAAACAAGGATTCTGATCGTTTTGCGGCGATATCCGTCCGAAAAAAAATGAACATTCACCGTTCAGGTACTGGACTCTTACATAAATACATCCTACATTAGGCCCCGATCCACGAAAACCGGCCGCGGCGAAAACAGGAGCGCGGCGACCGGGCATCGATCGGATCCATCCATTCTTCAGCGGCGCTGACACGCATCGAATCCCGCTGAATCAGGAGTTCGCAGCTCGATAGGCTTCTCGTTTCGATTGCGCTTGTCCCCCTCCGGCCAGTGGGCGGGTGAGCTTCTTTTCAATCGATACCGTCACATGTAGAGCACATCAAGGCTCTGCCCTTGCCATTCACGAAAGGTGACTCCATGAAGGCTTTTCCGATGGGCGATTTCAGCCCCATGCTTCGTCCGCATCCCAGCGTCGTTCGCAACCGCACCCGCCCGTCCGCCGGCGAGGTCGACCAGCTGCGCGCGACCATCGATCAACTGCAGTCCGAAAACCGCGAGCTGCGCGGCGAGATCACGCGCCTGCGCCTCTTTCAGGCGCTTGACGTGCCGGCCCAGGAAGACAGCGAAGACGCCGAGTCCCCCCTCCCCGACGACGCCCGGAAGCTCTACGTGGTCCTCCCCCGCAGCTTCTCCCAGATTGCGTTTTTTAAAATGGCGTACGACCTCGGCTTCAGCGTCGAACGCAGCCAGAAAATCGTCGGCCTCCTTCTTCGCCACCGCTTCCTCGAACGCGTCGGCGAGGAGCTGCGCAAATCGGATCCGTACCAATACCGCCTCCCCCTAAAACGATAACCCCCCGTTGGTGGAATCAGGTCCCCCCAGGGACCGTAAGCCGACGGCGCCAAGCCGCCCCTGTAGGTCGGGTTAGGTCCCCCAGGGACCGTAACCGACGCCATCACCCCCCAGCAACACCCGACGCGTTTCAAACACCGTACAGCGCGCCGTATTTCCGCTCGATGTAGGCGATCCAGTTATCGCTCGTCAGCCGGCGGCCCGTCACGCGTTCCAGCAGTTCGTTGGCATCGACGGCCTTGCCGTGGCGGTGGACATGGGTGCGCAGCCAGCCGAGCAACGGGGCGAACGCGCCGGCGCGGATCTGATCCTCCAGATCCGGGATCGCCGCGGATACGGCGTCGAATAGCTGGGCCGACATCAGGTTGCCCAGCGCGTAGGTCGGGAAATAGCCGAACGCTCCGAGCGACCAGTGGATGTCCTGCAAGACCCCATCGGCGTCGTTCGGCGGACGGATCCCGAGATAGGAGGCCATGCGCTCGTTCCAGGCCGCCGGCAGGTCGTCCACGGCCAGCGCGCCATCCATCATCTCGGTTTCGAGCTCGAAGCGGAGCATGATGTGCAGGTTGTAGGTCACCTCGTCGGCCTCGACGCGGATCGGCGTCGGCGAGACGGCGTTGACGGCGCGGTAAAACGCATCCTGCGATATCCCCCCGAGCTGTTCGGGGAAGACCGCCTGCAGTTTCGCGTAGTACCGATCCCAGAAGGGCCGGCTCCGGCCCACCAGGTTTTCCCAGAGGCGCGACTGCGACTCGTGCATGCCCAGCGAAGCGCCGTCCGCCAGCGGCGTGCGGTCGAACGCCGGATCGATCCCCTGCTCGTAGAGGCCATGCCCGGCTTCGTGGAGCGTCCCGAACAGCGCCGAAGGCAGGAACCGCTCGCTGACGCGCGTCGTGAGGCGCACGTCGGTGATCGAGAAGGACGTCGTGAACGGATGCGCGGAGAGGTCTTGCCGGCCGTGGTTGAAGTCGTACCCGATATCCCGGAGGATCTGCATCCCGAAATCCCACTGCTTCTGCGTGTCGTACACCCGCGTCAGCACGCCTGCATCCACCGGCGGCGCCGCGGCGATGCGGTGGACGATCGGCACGAGCCGCTCGCGGAGTTCGGCAAAGACGGAGGCAATCTCGCGGGTCGTCATCCCCGGCTCGTATTCGTCGAGCAGCGCGTCGTAGCGGTTTTCCGCATACCCGATGGCCTCGGCGATGCGCACGTTGATGTCGATGAGCTGCTTCAGGTGCGGCGCAAACACAGGAAAATCGTTCCGTTCGCGCGCGGATTTCCACGCCTGTTTCGCCCGCGACACCGCCCCGGCCAGTTCGGCGACGAGCGAGGCCGGCAGCCGGCGTTTCCGGTCGATCAGCCGGCGCGTGACGCGCACCAGCGCCGCGTCGTCGCCTTCCAGCTTGCCGTCGAGCGTCTCGACGAGGCCGGCCAGCTCATCCGTCGTCAGGTATTCGTGCGCCAGCTGCCGGAGGGTAGACACCTGATGCGCGCGCGCCTCGGCGGCGCCGTCGGGCATGTAGGTCTCCTGGTCCCATTCGAGAACGTTGGCGGCGGCCTCGAGGTCACGTACGCGGGCGAGGCTGGCCCGTAACTGCTTGAGGGTATCAGTCATTGGATCCCGGGGAGACGCCCCGAGGGCGCCCCTGCATGGTCGTGCTGAAAGTGAAAGATGGCCTTACCGGAGGCGCAAACCCCGGGGCACGATCCATCGTTCCGCCCCGTCGAACAGCGCCTGCGCGACGAGCGCGAGCACGGCGGCGGGGACGGCGCCTTCCAGAATCAGGCCAACGTCGTCCAGCCGGATGCCGGTGAGAATGGGCTGCCCGTATCCGCCCGCCCCGATGAGCGCCCCGAGCGTGGCGGTGCCGATGTTGATGATCGCCGACGTCTTCACGCCGGCCAGGATGGAGCGCGAGGCCAGCGGCAGTTCGACCTGCCAGAGTTTGGCCGCCGGCGCCAGCCCCAGCGCCTCGGCGGATTCATGGAGCGGCAGCGGGATGTCCTTCAGGCCGGCGTGGGTGTTGCGGACGATCGGGAGGAGGCTGTAGAGGAAAAGCGCGACCATTGCCGGCGGCCCCCCGATGCCCAGCAGTGGGATCATAAACACCAGCAGCGCCAGCGACGGGATCGTATAGATCATCCCGACGAGGCCGAGAATGACCGCGCCGGCCCGGTCGTGTCGCGCCGCGAGAACACCGAGCGGGATGGCCACGAGGATGGCGGCGGCCAGGGAAATCAGCACGAGGCGGAGATGCTCCCGCGTATGCCGCGCGAGGCGCGCCGCGCGCGATTCCACGGCCACTTCCACCGCATCCACACCCAGGATCTGCGTGTTCAGGAAGTCGGCCGCCACCTGTTTTTCGGGGATGCGGTCCTGCTTGGCGCGGGCGTTCATGCGCGTCATCGCCGGCGCGTCGATGCGGCCTTCGAGCCGGCGAAGCAGCGCATCGATCTCGGGCACCCGCGCTTCGAGGTCGGCCCGGTAGAGCACGACGGCCTGGTATTCGGGGAAGAAGCCGGCGTCGTCTTCTATAACCCTGAGGTTATAATAGGCAATCTCCGCGTCGGTGGAATAGAGGTCGGTAAAATCGATGCTGCCGTTTTCGATGCCCCGGTAGGCGAGGTCGTGGTCGAGGCCGCGGACGCGCGCGTGGGGAAGCCGGTAGGCATCGCGCAGCCCGGGCCAGCCATCGGCCCGATCCATGAACTCGTTCGAGAAGCCGCCGGCCAGTTCCGGGTGCGCGCGCAGGTCGGTGATCGTTCGGATGCCGAGCGCATCCGCCCGGTCGGCGCGCATCCCGAGCGCGTACGTGTTATTGAATCCGAGCGGCGCCGTCATCCGGATGCCGCGCGTGGCGAGGGCCTCCCGCAACGCATCGATGCCCGCGAGCTGTTCCGACGCGAGCACTTCCTGAATGAGCGTGCCCGTGTAATCGGGATAGACGTCCAGTTCGCCGGCCAGCAGCGCGTTCCACAGGAAGGTGGTGCCGCCGAGGCCGGCGCGGTGCTCGGCGGGATAGCCGGCGCTTTCGACGAGCTGCGCCACCAGGTCGCCGAGAATTACCGCCTCGGTGAAGGATTTTGAGCCGACGCGGACGGGTTGGGCGCCGGCGGTCTGCATGACAAGCGCGGCGAAGGCCAGGCACATCGTCACCCTGCTCCACCCTGAAGGATGGGTATTAAAAAGCGATTCAAAGCGGCAGATTATAGCCAGGCGGGTTTTTCGACCCCGCCCTGAAGGACGGGGGTTAACAAGAGGCTCCGGGCGGCGAACGAAAGACAGGCGTTTTTTTATCCCACGTCCTGAAATACGAGGGGGTTTCGCGGCGCGAACCGAGCCATGCTGCCAGGCTATCCGGTGGTCATCCGCGTACCGCTGGGCGGCGGACGAAGTCGCGGACAAAATCGTTGGCCGGCCGGTCGAGCAGGCTCTGGAAGGGGCCGCGCTGTTCGACGCGTCCCTGTTTGAGGAGGAGGATCGTGTCGCCGAAATAGCCGGCCTCGTGGAGGTCATGCGTGACGAGGACGACGGTCTTTTTGAGCGACTGGAAGATGCCCCGGAGGTCGCGCTGAGCCGGCGCGGATCATCGGGTCGAGGGCGCCGAGCGGCTCGTCGAGGAGGAGCACGTCGGGATCCAGCACGAGTGCCCGCATGAGGCCGACGCGCTGCTGCTGTCCGCCCGAGAGTTCGAGGGGATACCGGTCGAGCCGGTCGGCCGGCATGCGGACGAGCGTGGCGAGTTCGTCGACGCGGGCGTCGATCCAGGCCGGGTCGCGGCGGAGGTGGCGGGCGATGAGCGTCACATTGTCGCGAGCCGTCATGTGCGGAAAGAGGCCGCCGCTCTGGATGACGTAGCCCATGCGGCGGCGCATGGGCAGGAGGCGTTCGGGCGTGAGGCGTTCGCCATCGAAAAAGATCGTCCCGGTGGTGGGCGCGATGAGGCCGTTCATCAGCCGCAGCAGGGTCGATTTGCCGCACCCGCTGGGACCGATGAGCACCGTGGTTCGTCCCGGCTCCAGCGCGAGGTCGATCGGCGCGAGGGCCAGGAGGCCGGCGTACGACTTGGAGACCCGGTCGAGGTGGAGCATGGGGTTAGGCAGCAAGCTGGGTGTCGTTTCGCTGGACGTCTATCCACCCACAAAATGGGAAACCGGTGTATGGAATGCCAGCCGGTACGCAGGAGGTCCGCCCCGGGACGATGAAGAAACCGTGAGGAGATTTTTTGGATGGGCCCCGCGCGGGATCCCGGCGCGGGTGCCGGCGTGAAAGAAAGCCCTGACAGCGAAGGGGTTGACTCGTCGTTGTCTGGCCGAGCGAATCCTCGCGGTGCGAGGAGCAGCCCGGGGATCGCCCCCAGACGCGCTCGGTCTTACATACGCCAATGTAGCTCAGCTGGTAGAGCAGCTCACTCGTAATGAGCAGGTCAGCGGTTCAAGTCCGCTCATTGGCTCGGCAAGCCGGCCCGACGATTCGTCGGGCCGGCTTTTTTGTTAAACCCGATCCGAAAGCTTCGCCGCCTCTTGCGCATGTAATGAAGGGTAAATAAACTTTGCCCTCCATTCCACTTCCGAGGCTTGCCCCACGCACGTGCATGCGCCCGGGCTGACCCTCGTGAAGCGCTTCCTGGCCGTTTGCCGCCCCGTGGCGCTACGTTTCGGCCCGAAGCCTATATTGCAACCGATACGATTCCAGCCCGGTCCCGTCTTCGAGCCCTTCACGCCCGAGCATGCACAACCCGTTTTTCGACCAGCCCATCCTCAACTCCCCCTACGAATATCCCACGCGGCACTGGGAGTTGACGGAGGACGGCCAGCCGACGATGAACATCATCGGACACCGCCGGCGCGTCGACCTCATCACGCCTATCCCCAAACCGAATAAGCAGAAAACCGCCCGGCAGACCGCGCTCGTCTTCGACGAGGGGAAGGGGCTTTCCTCCGAAGACCAGCAGTACAACCCGACGCCGGTCATCAACGCCCTTCGCCGCGAAGTCGACCGATGGCGCATGATCCCCGAACCGGGCAAATGGGGGGTGACCCCGGAAACGGCCCGGCTCCTCCAGCACTGGCGTTCCCACCCGTTTTCGCACATCCGACCCTTCTTCTGCCAGGTCGAAGCCATCGAGACGCTCATCTGGCTGACGGAAGTCGCACCCACGCAGGCGATCGGGAAGCAATTCCTCGAGCACCTCGACGGGGCGAACGCGATGTCCAACCCGGAGCTCATGCGCCTCGCGCTCAAGCTCGCCACGGGCGCCGGCAAAACGACCGTCATGGCCATGATCATCGCCTGGCAGACGATCAACGCTGTCCGCCGGCCCGGGAGCAAACGGTTCACCCGCGGCTTCCTGATCGTAGCGCCGGGCATTACGATCAAGGACCGACTCCGTGTCCTCCAACCCAACGATACGGACAGTTACTTCACCACCCGCGAGCTGATACCGAACGATCTTCTGCCGGATATCCTGAAGGCGAAGATCGTCATCACCAACTACCACGCGTTTAAACTCCGCGAACGGTGGAACCTCGCCGCCGGCAACCGCGCCCTCCTCCAGGGACGCGGCGAAGCCCTCGACACGCTCGAATCGGAGGGCCAGATGCTCCAGCGGGTCATGCCCGAACTGATGGGCATGAAGAACATCATGGTGATCAACGATGAGGCACATCACTGCTACCGCGAAAAGCCGGGCACGGACGACGTTCGCGAGCTGAAGGGCGACGAGAAGGATGAGGCGAAGAAAAACAACGAAGCCGCGCGGCTCTGGATCTCGGGCATCGAAGCCGTGAACCGCAAACTCGGTGTCGCGCGCGTGGTGGATCTTTCCGCGACGCCGTTTTTCCTCCGGGGCTCGGGGTATGCGGAAGGCACGCTGTTTCCGTGGACGATGTCCGACTTCTCGCTCATGGATGCCATCGAATGCGGCATCGTGAAGCTGCCTCGCGTGCCCGTGGCGGACAACATCCCGGGCAGCGACATGCCGCGCTTCCGCGAGTTGTGGAAACACATCGGCAAGAAGATGCCGAAGAAAGGCCGCGGCCAGTCGAAGGGCCTCGATCCGCTCAGCATCCCCGTGGAACTGCAGACGGCCCTCGACGCGCTCTACGGCCATTACGTAAAGACGTTCGAGAGCTGGCGGGACGCCGGCATCCGCGTCCCGCCCTGCTTTATCGTCGTCTGCAACAACACGGCGACCTCGAAGCTGGTGTACGACTACATCTCGGGGTTCGTCCGTGAAAACGACGACGGATCTTCTATCCTCGAAAACGGCCGGCTCGAACTCTTCCGCAACTTCGACCAGCACGGCAACCCGCTACCCCGCCCGCGCACGCTGCTCATCGACAGCGAACAACTCGAATCGGGCGATGCGCTCGACAACGCCTTCCGCGACGCCGCATCCGACGAGATCGATCGCTTCAAGCGGGAAATCAACCTTCGCTCGAACAACGGGGCACCAGGACAGGAGCCGTCCGACCAGGACATCCTCCGCGAGGTGATGAATACGGTGGGCAAGGAAGGCCGGCTCGGCGAGTCCATCCGCTGCGTGGTCTCGGTGTCGATGCTCACCGAGGGGTGGGACGCCAACACGGTGACGCACGTCCTGGGCGTGCGCGCTTTCGGCACCCAGCTCCTATGCGAGCAGGTGATCGGCCGGGCGCTCCGCCGGCAGTCGTATGAACTCAACGAGGAGGGCCTCTTTAACGTCGAATACGCCGACGTGCTCGGCATCCCGTTCGACTTCACGGCGAAGCCGGTCGTGGCCGGCATCGTCCCGCCGCGCGAAACGATCAACGTGACGGCCGTCCGCCCCGAGCGCGACGCGCTCGAAATCACCTTCCCCCGTGTGCTCGGCTACCGTGTGGAATTGCCGGACGAACGGCTGGAAGCGGCCTTCAACGCCGACTCAGTCCTGGAACTGACGCCCGACCTCGTCGGACCCACGATCACCAAAAACCAGGGCATCATCGGCGAGGGGGTGGACCTGAGCCTGATCCACACCCGCGACCTCCGGCATTCGACGCTCCTCTACCACCTCACCCAGCGCCTGCTCTACACGAAATGGCGCGACCCCGGTGAGGAGCCGAAGCTGTATCTCTTCGGCCAGCTCAAGCGGATCGTCAAGCAGTGGCTCGACACCTGCCTGCGGTGCACGGGCGGCACGTACCCGGCCCAGCTCATGTACCAGGAACTGGCGGACATGGCCTGCGAACGCATCACCGCCGGCATCACCCGCGCCCTGATCGGCGAGCGCCCGGTGAAGGCCGTGCTCGATCCCTACAACCCGACGGGCTCGACGGCCTTCGTGAACTTCAACACCTCGAAGCCCTCGCGCTGGCGAACGGACCCGCACCGGTGCCACGTGAACTGGGTGATCATGGACAGCGACTGGGAGGCCGAGTTCTGCCGCGTCGCCGAGGCGCACCCGCGCGTGCGGGCCTACGTGAAGAACCAGAACCTGGGCCTGGAAGTCCCCTACCGCTACGGCTCGATCATGCGGACGTACATCCCCGACTTCATCGTCGAGATCGACGACGGCCACGAGGACCCGCTCCACCTCATCGTGGAGATCAAAGGCTACCGCGGCGAGGACGCAAAGGAGAAGAAGGCGACGATGGAGGAATACTGGGTGCCCGGGGTGAACAATCTCCGCGCCTACGGCCGATGGGCGTTTGTGGAATTCACCGAGGTATTCGAGATCGAGGCCGCGTTCGCAAGGTTGGTCGACACATTGCAATTACCCGTCGCCACCCCGCCAACCCCGTAGGTCGGGTTAGGCCCCCACCAGGGGCCGTAACCCGACACATGTACCCAAACCCGACAATTTCGCCCCCGACATCACCCGACAACCATGATTTCGTAATCCGGCGACACAGCGTTCAGATACGCACCCGTTGATGCGTCGGGTTACGGCCCCTGAAGGGGGGCCTAACCCGACCTACGGGATGGCGCCACATTACACGTACATTGCCCCGATTATGGCCAAACGCAGCACCCCATCCTCCAAACAAATCGAAACCCTCACCCACACCGAGGCCTCGCGGAAGAACATCCCGACGGCCGAGTATCAGGCGGTGATGCGGCAGGAGGAGCAGCACCCGATCCGGGTGGCGTACGCGCGGCGCAACCGCGACCTCGACCCGCAGCTCGTGTGGCGGGGGAAGGACGAGCAGGACTGGTCCGACCTCGTCGTCCAGGCGCCGCCGCTGTACATCCAGGAGAAGATTCACCCCAAGGTGCTGATCGACGACCTCGTGCGGCGCTCGGGGAGTGACGAGACGGACGACCAGCTCAGCCTTTTCGCCGACTTCAACGGCCTGCCGGACGAGGGCGCGAAGACGGAGTTCTACCAGCACGACGCCAACTGGACCAACCGCATGATCCTGGGCGACAGCCTCCAGGTGATGGCCTCCCTCGCCGAACGCGAGGGGCTTCGCGGCAAGGTGCAGTGCATCTACCTCGACCCGCCGTACGGGATCAAGTTCAACTCAAACTTCCAGTGGTCGACGACAAGTCGCGATGTAAAGGATGGGAAAGCGGACCACATCACGCGTGAGCCGGAGCAGGTGAAGGCGTTCCGGGATACCTGGCGGGATGGGATCCACAGCTACCTGACGTACCTGCGGGATCGGTTGACAGTGGCGCGGGATCTCTTGACGGATTCGGGGTCGATATTTGTTCAGATTGGGGATGAAAATGTCCACCGCATCCGTGCATTGATGGATGAGGTGTTCGGAGAGGAAAACACTGTCGCGACCATCACTTTAGTCAAGACCGAGGGCTCCTCGACTAAGGAACTCAGTCAAGTGTGCGATTTCATCTTGTGGGCCTGTAAGTCGCCAGACAATGCTAAGTCCCGTATGATTTTCCGAGACAAGGCCGAGGCGGGTAAAGCGGGAGACTACAAGCTATTCAGAGATAATACTGGAGAGGTTTGCCAAACTGACATCCTGAATACAGACGACGGTATTGCACTTACTGCCACGACATCGCAGCGTCCGATGCAGGGCGGCGACTTGAAGCTGTTTGCATTCCGAGGGCGTGAGTACTCTCCCGGTAACGGTACCTACAAGACTGACGAACGTGGTCTTCTTCGACTTTCCAAGGCGAACCGTCTTTACGCCCGCGCAAACTCACTGAGATACATACGAGCGATTTCTGACTTCCCAGTAGTCCCCCTTAATAATCTTTGGACGGACATCCGATGGGGCTTTGACGCGAAGGACAAACGCTACATTGTGGAGACGCATCCAGGAGTTGTCGCACGTTGTATTTTCTTGGCCACCGACGCCGGCGACCTCGTCCTCGACCCCACCTGCGGGTCCGGCACGACCGCATATGTTGCCGAGCAGTGGGGCCGGCGGTGGATCACGATCGACACCTCCCGCGTGGCCCTCGCCCTGGCGCGTGCGCGGCTGATGGGGGCGCGGTACAGTTATTACCTGCTGGCGGATAGCAAGGAAGGCCAGCTCAAGGAAGCCGAGATCACCCGCACCCTACCCTCCGAGGCGCCCGTCCAGGGCGACATCCGGCACGGGTTTGTGTACGAGCGGGTGCCACACATCACGTTGAAGTCGATTGCGAATAACGCCGAGATCGATGTGATCTGGGAGAAGTTTCAGGCGATTCTGGAGCCACTGCGGGAGGGGTTGAACAAGGCGCTGGGGAAAAGTTGGGAGGAATGGGAGATTCCTCGCGAGGTCGGGGAAGGCTGGCTCGATGAGGTCAAGAAACTCCACGCAGCCTGGTGGAGTGCCCGGATTCGGCGGCAGCAGGAAATCGACGCCTCCATCGCCGCTAAGGCCGATTTTGAGTACCTGTACGACCGGCCGTATGAGGACAAGAAGAAAGTCCGCGTGGCCGGACCCTTCACCGTCGAGAGCCTCTCCCCGCACCGCGTGCTGGCGATGGACGAAAACGACGAGTTGATCGACGGTGTGGCCGAGGACGGGGCGGCGTATGCCGAGGGACAGGACTTCGCCTCCGTCATCCTGGAGAACCTGCGGATGGCGGGTGTCCAGCAGGCGCACAAGTCCGACAAGATCACCTTCACCTCGCTGACCCCTTGGCCGGGGCAGTACATCTGCGCGGATGGTCGGTATGTGGAGGGCGACGCCGAAAAACGCGCGGCGGTATTCATCGGTCCTGAGTTCGGCACCGTCTCCCGCCCCGATCTGGTGGCCGCGGCGCGCGAGGCCGGCGATGGCGGGTTCGATGTGCTCATCGCGTGTGCGTTTAACTACGAGGCGCACGCGTCGGAGTTCGACAAGCTGGGCCGGCTGCCCGTGCTCAAGGCGCGCATGAACGCCGACCTGCACATGGCGAGTGACCTGAAGAACACCGGCAAAGGCAACCTCTTCGTCATTTTCGGCGAGCCGGACATCGACATCGCAGAAGTCGAGGGCAACCAGATCCAGGTCCGCATCAACGGCGTGGACGTCTTCCACCCCCAGACCGGCGAGATCCGCAGCGACGGCGCCGAGGGCATCGCCTGCTGGTTCATCGACACCGATTACAACGAAGAGAGCTTCTTCGTCCGCCAAGCCTACTTCCTCGGAGCGAACGATCCGTACAAGGCACTGAAGACGACGCTAAAGGCCGAGGTGGATGAGGAGGCCTGGGCGTCGCTGAACAGTGATACGTCGAGGCCTTTCGAGAAGCCGAAGTCCGGGAGGATTGCGGTGAAGGTGATCAATCATCTGGGGGATGAGGTGATGAAGGTGTTCCCTGTCAAATAACCATTATTTATGCACAGCATCAGAGATTGCTTCCAGACTTCCTACGCTCGCCACTCCGCAACCCAGGTATATGTACACAAGTCTTTAACGCCTTACATATTTTGATCTATGAAAAAGACACCTGAGTATCTTGACGCGGATAAATCTATTCTTTTTCTCGGTTCTGGTTTTTCGAGTAGTGCTCGGAATATCCGCGGCGATTTCATGCCAACAGGTACCGACTTAAAAAGGCGACTAGCAAAGGTTTTGAATGTTAGCGAAAGCTCCTACGACCTCACAACAATAGCAAGTGAAGTTGCCAGCAATTCAGATATTAACATATATCAATTGATGTATGAGACATTCACAACTCTCTCACCATCAGAGGAACAACTAGCACTACTCACTTACCCCTGGCTACGAATATACACCACAAATTATGATGACATTATTGAGCACAGCTACAGACAACTACAAAAACCAATATATAGTTTTAGCTACGATGAAAATAAACCACGCAAAATATTCCCGGGCTCCATTATTCACCTACATGGCTCAATCAGAGATATAAATGAGGACAATGTCAATGACCATCTCATACTAAATGAACAATCATACGTTCGGCAGAGTTTTCAACACTCAGTTTGGTACGACGAATTCACAAGGGACCTTCGCTTTTGCACAAATTGCTTCTTTGTGGGATACAGTCTAGCTGATTACCACATTTCAGCTCTCTTAATGCAGGCAAATCTAATCAAACACAAGGTCTACTTCATAACCAATAAGCCCGACAATATATTTACCAATCGCACACAAGATTATGGCACAGTTCTGCCAATACAACTAGCGGGCTTTACAAAACTACTAGACCAATTACCCAAAAGAACAAAGAAACTCAATCTCAATAATCTAAAAGTATTCAAACACATAAATCCCTACAAAGACAACAAAGCGCTCTCAGATCCAACTTCAAATGAAATCGCAAATCTAATTACTTACGGCACATTTAACGAACACAGGTGCATGTCCTCTCTACCAGAACCCAAATATGTCATTCCAAGAAAAGAAAAATCCAACGAAGCGTTACTTGCATTAGAAAACGCAAAAACACTTCTAGTACACTCAAAGCTTGGAAATGGAAAGACAGTTTTTTTATACATACTAGCACACAAACTGTCCCAGCAGGGGTACATGTGTTTTCGGTGCAAGGAATCAACCGAACTACTTATCCCAGAACTTGAGTTACTAAAATCATACGAGAAAATAGCAATATTTTTTGAGTCCTATGATACAGCCATTGAAACCATTAAGACAATTGAACAACATACACCTCAAGCCAAGTATATCATTGAAGTTCGCACGGGAATTCAAGAAGTACGACTACATGAA
Organism: Rhodothermales bacterium; assembly: GCA_041391505.1. Classification (NCBI taxonomy): domain Bacteria; kingdom Pseudomonadati; phylum Rhodothermota; class Rhodothermia; order Rhodothermales; species Rhodothermales bacterium. The sequence continues at coordinate 10,251 of JAWKNW010000019.1, read as the reverse complement.
ATACATGATCGTTTTCCTACTCCCATCAGCAGGTTCGATCTCAATCAGCTATCAACAATTGAAAAGAATGATTTCATACAAGTCTTAGACAAGGCAGGATTACTAGGCAGAACAGAAAATAGGACAATTGAGGAGTGCCACGATCTCCGAGAGATTGTCGTTGCATTGTATAATAACAGAGAAATAAAAACAAAACTCGAGAAAGAAATTGAACCTCTTCTTCGGGATCGCATCACCAGCACTATTATCATATCCAGTCATATACTGCGATGGATTGGACACGACTCAAACTCAGCATTCCTCAGAGTAGTGACTGGAAATGACGCATACGCCGAAGTCGCAAAGTTCAAAGAAACAGCACTTGATATATTTATATTTTCAGAGAATGAATTCCGAGCTCAATCTGCTTTATTCTCCGAATTCATGATCGACAACTACTTCCAACCTAATGACGTCATACAAATCATCTCCTCCATGATAACTGAGGCACTTAAGAGGCGCGAAGATAGGTCATTCAGGGCAATATCAAGTAAGCTGATGCAAGTATCAGTATTAAAAAGAATACTTAAAAACCACATTGAGTCAGAATCTAGCATTCGCAGTTTATTCAACACACTTCAGAACAATAACAACGTCAACAATGAACCACTTTTCTGGCTCCAATATTCCATTCTAATGATGGATATCGGCGATCTTGGTATTGCAGAGAAGTTCATCGAAACCGCATACAATCGCGCCAGCAAGAAGCAAGGATTTAAGACCTATCAAATCGATACGCACGCATTGCGATTATTTCTTAAAGCAGAGATCATATCCCAGGAGAAACGCGTGGTACGATTCAACGACATTATTGATTTACTCGAGAAAGTTTCATCCATGACCCTTGAAGACAGCCACAGAGATTTTGCATTAAGGGTTATTGTTGACATTGAACCTTTCGTGCAGAGCAGATTATCATCATTCAATTCATTTGAAATTAACACTCTACTAATCCAGTTAAATCGACTCAACAGCAATGTTTCTCAACTACAGAGTAGGCATGCGGATTTCGAAACAAACATCGAATCACGCAATGCATTAGCAAGCGTTCAATCAGCCATATCAACACTGTCTAAACACCTCAAGTTATCACAATAGATACACTCATATTACATATAATCATCTATAGACCTATCTGTTAGAAATTATATCTAACAGATATCTAAAATTATTTATTATGACCGGTCACATATACCTCATCGATCAAAACGAAACCCTCCGCGCCCTCCCCGAGCGACCGTACAACAGCGAAAGCCTGTTGCAGGAGCTGCTGGATAATTACCCTGACCTCCTCGCCGGCGAGCAGATGGATGAGGAATCGCCGCGCCGGTGGTTGCTGGTGACCCGCGAGTACGGGGTGCCGGGAGAGGAAGATGGCTACGACCGCTGGTCCCTCGACCATCTGTTCCTGGACCAGGACGGCATCCCGACCCTCGTCGAGGTCAAGCGCAGCACCGACACCCGCATCCGCCGGGAGGTCGTCGGGCAGATGCTCGATTATGCGGCGAATGCCGTCGCCTACTGGCCGATTGAGCGGATCCGGCAGGTGTTTGCCGCCACGGCCGAACAGCGCGCGGAGGATCCGGACCGTCTGGTGTTACAGCTGCTTGGCAACGAGACAGAGGATCCTGAGGCGGTACACACCTTCTGGAGCAACGTCAAAACCAACCTCCAGGCCGGCCGCGTCCGCATGGTGTTTGTGGCCGACCTGATCCCGGTCGAACTCCGCCGCATCGTCGAGTTTCTGAATCAGCAGATGGACCCCGCCGAGGTGCTGGCCGTCGAGGTGAAGCAGTTTGTCGGAGACGGGGTGCGGACGCTGGTGCCCAAAGTCATCGGGCAGACGACCGGCGCCATGCAGAAGAAGCAGAGCGGAGCCGGCGGCAACAGCGTCTGGACCGAAGAGCGGTTTCTTCGCGAAATGGCCGAGCGGCAGGGCCGGCCGGCGGCTGAGGTCGCGAAGGCCATTTTGGAGTGGTCACGCGCCCGACAGCTTCGGATCTGGTGGGGCCGCGGGGGGCAGAACGGGTCGTTTTTCCCCATGCTCGACCACAACGGCGAGCAGAACTCGCTGGTCTCGCTGTGGACGCATTCCGGCTCCGTAGAGGTCCAGTTCCAGTACATGAAAGGCCCGTTCGCGGAGGAGGCAGCCCGCAGGGAGTTGATGCAGAAGCTCAATCAGATCCCCGGCGTCGCGTTGAGTCCGAGCCGTATTTCCATGCGCCCGAGCTTCCCGATTGCTGTGTTAACGAAGCCTGAAAATCTCGCGCGGCTGTTTGAGATCTGGGAGGAGTATCTGGAGAGGATCCGCGCGAGCTGAAGACATGTAGGGAGGGGAAATCCCTATCCGGCACACCCTGCCAGAACAATGTCACATGAGCACCTTAGCCCGGCCTCGCAGGACTTTATATTCAGGCATGACAAGGCTCTGGACACAAGTTTTGGGCTGAAAGGTAGTCGGTATGGAGTCAACGAAAACGCGGGAGGAGAAGTGTGTTAGTATGGCGGAGAGTGGTGTTTTTATTAATTAGCTTTGTCATCCCGACCGAAAGCGCCGGCGTAAGCCGGCACTGGAGCGGAGGGACCTCCTTCCGTTTGGCAAATTGCCCGGAATATGGAGGTCTCTCCACTTCCCCGCGCGTACGCGCGGGTTCGGTCGAGATGACATTTTTTGAGGGTTTCAGATACACGTTATACCTGGATCAAAGCCCATGCAATTCCGCATCGCCGACACCTTCACCGACAGCCTCGCCCGGCTGACGAATGACGAGCAGAAAGCCGTCAAGACGACGGCGTTCGACCTCCAGATGAACCCCGCGCACCCGAGCCTGCAATTCCACAAGCTCGACAGGGCGAAGGACCCGAGGTTCTGGTCGGTGCGAGTGAGTCAGGATATTCGGCTGATCATTCACCGGTCGGACGCGAGCCTGCTGCTTTGTTATGTCGACCATCACGATGAGGCGTATCGGTGGGCCGAACGCCGAAAGCTGGAGACCCACCCGAAGACCGGAGCCGCGCAGTTCGTAGAGATCCGGGAGCGGGTAGAGGAGATTCCGGTCTATGTACACGTGGCGCAGCCGGCGCCCGAAAAGCCGGCCCTGTTCGCGCACTACACTCACGAAGCACTCCTCGCTTTTGGCGTTCCGGAAGAATGGGTGGAGGATGTCCGGAGCGCGACTGAAGCCACGATTCTGGAGCTGAGCGATCATCTTCCGGCGGAGGCCGCCGAGGCGCTCCTGGAAATCGCCACGGGCGGATCGCCGCGGCCTGTCGCCGAGGCATCACCAGAGGTGGCGCCATTCGAGCACCCGGATGCGCAGCGGCGTTTCCGCGTTGTGGCCAACGTCGAAGAACTCGAGCGTGCCCTCGAATTCCCCTGGGACAAGTGGACGCTCTTCCTCCACCCATCCCAGCGCGACCTCGTCGAGCGCGACTTTTCGGGGCCGGCGCGGGTGTCCGGCACCGCCGGCACGGGGAAGACCATCGTCGCCCTCCACCGGGCGGTGCACCTGGCCCGGCAGCATCCGGAGGCCCGAGTGCTCCTCACCACCTTTTCCGACACCCTGGCCAACGCGCTGCGCGGCAAGCTGCGCCGGCTGATTCACAACGAACCCCGACTCGGCGAGCGGCTCGAGGTGCATGCGATCGACGCCATCGGTCGCCGGCTGAACGACCTGCACTTCGGCGCCATGGAGGTCGCCTCGCGCGACAAGGTGCGGAGCGTGATCCGGGAGACCGCGGCGGCTATCGACGGGCATTCCTTCTCCCTGACGTTCCTGTATAACGAGTGGGAAAATGTCGTCGACGCCTGGAGGCTGGAGACCTGGGAAGCGTACCGCGACGTACGCCGGCTGGGCCGCAAGACGCGACTTCCTGAAAGCCAGCGGCTGGTCCTCTGGTCGTTGTTCGACCGGGTCCGCCTCACGCTGGAGCGCGAGGGGCTGATGACCTATGCCCAGATGTACACCCTGCTGGCAGACCGGTACACGGCCGAGCCGAACCCTCCATTCGAATGCATCGTCGTCGACGAAGCGCAGGACGTGAGCGTAGCACAGCTCCGGTTTCTTGCGGCGATGGCCGGCGGCCGGCCCAACGCCCTCTTTTTCGCTGGCGACCTCGGGCAACGCATCTTCCAGCAGCCGTTTTCGTGGGCCTCGCTCGGCGTGGAGGTACGCGGCCGCTCGCGCACCCTGCGCATCAATTACCGCACGTCCCACCAGATCCGCCGGCAGGCCGACCTGCTGCTGAGTCCAGAGATCACCGATGTCGACGGCAACACCGAAAGCCGGCGGGGCGCCATCTCCGTCTTCAACGGCCCGCCTCCGGTAGTCGAGATGCTCGACAGCCCCGAGGCCGAGATCGAAGGGGTGAGTCAGTGGCTGGCTGAACGCGAGGATGAAGGAGTGGCCCCGCATGAGATCGGCGTGGTGGTCCGCTCGGAACGCGAGATCGCACGGGCTACCGCGGCCGTAGAGGCGGCCGGAATGCCGTATCGCGTACTCGACGACACGGTCGAGACCACTACGGGCTTTGTGTCGATCAGCACGATGCACAGGGCAAAGGGGCTGGAGTTCCGGGCTGTGGTCGTCATGGCGTGCGACGACGACGTAATCCCGTCCCAGGAACGGATCGAAACCGTGTCCGACCAGGCCGACCTCGAGGAGGTCTACCACACCGAGCGGCACCTGCTGTACGTGGCGTGCACTCGGGCGCGAGATCAACTGCTGGTGACGAGCGGCGGGCCAGCGTCGGAGTTTTTGGAAGATATGCGCGGCTAGATGAAATGTGTAGCTCACCGACAACTCCTTATCAGATCCCTTATCTTTATATCAGACACCGAGTCCAAAAGACAATCTGTTGCGACCCGCCGCCATGACCAAAACCGTTCAACTCGCTCTGGATGATGCCCATGTTTGGCTTCGCCAGCACTATGGCGAACGACTGTCACATGTTGTCCTCTATGGATCACACGCCCGCGGCGATGCGCGGCCTGACAGCGATGTGGATGTCCTGGTGGTACTAAAAGGCACCTACGATCTCTACACAGAAATTAAGCAGTTGGTCCAGCTACAGACAGACCTTTTGGACCGTTACGGCGAATTGGTTGCCTTCCAGCCCTATTCCGAAGCAGAGTACCAGCAGTTGGACGGGGCGTTCATGACGATTGTCCGAGAAGAGGGGCTGGTGTTGTGAAGCCGGAAAGCCAGGCATTATTCGCCAAAGCCAATCGCGCGCTGCGCACCGCGAAACTCTGTTTGGATGATGGAGATGCCGTTGGGTCGCTGAATCGTGCCTATTATGCGGCTTTCTACGCAGCAAGTGCTGCGCTACATCAGGCAGGAGAGATGACGAAGACACACAATGGAGCCATGAAACAGTTTCATGCACGATTCGTGGCAACCGGCGACCTGCCAGGGGAACTAGGAGGCATCTTTCGACAAGCCTACGAATTCCGTGAGCGGGCTGATTATGACGCTATGACCGTTTTCGAAGAGGCCGGCATACACCACTTGATCGAAGATGTGTCCCGATTTATTGCAGATGTCGAGCGCCTGACCAGGCAAAGGATCTGATTAGAACCCAGCACTTTCGGCCGATTTCTCCGTCACGCGATGATTAAGGTGCCTTGCTTGTCCCGACCGCGGACACTCCTATCTCGAGACCCCACACCGCGCCGTCACCGCCGCACCACGCTGCTCCCCCGGCCCGACTCTTGCACCTCCTCCCCGCATCCGCAGGTCACCCTGTGCGACGCCGCCTCTACGCCGGATCGAACGCCCGCAATGCCCTCCCGACGGGAAAATCGTTCCTGCGCCTGACGGCACGTTCTGCCTGAATCCGCGCGCCACGGCCGCAAACGGCGCCCCGACGCCGTTACGCAGCCGCCGGATCATTCGAGAACACAATTGTGATAGACTCCTGACATTTCAGCCGCATACGACCCGTATACTTTCTTCGCACTTCTCGCCCGGACGGTCCGCGCATCTCTGACGCCGCCGGCGACCAACACACTTCCCAGTGCCCTTCCCATGGCCGTACCAACGTTCCCGAGCAAAGCGCCCGGTCGTAATCCGATCGCACCCAGGACGGAGCCCTCGCCGTTTTTCGACGCCCCCGCGCCGGCCGAGCCCGAACCCGCGCACGAAGCCAGCCAGGGCGAGCAGCTGCTCAACCTGCTCTTCCGCGGCCGCTGGTTCATCTTCCTCTCGTTCGTGCTGACCCTGACGGGGACCGGCATCTATACCTATCTACAGGTACCCATCTTCCGGGCCGACAGCCTCGTGCTGGTCGACAACCGGATCGCGCCCGACCTCAAGGACGCCCTCGACACCACGCCCGGCAATCGGCGGGGCCCCGGGCGCTCCGTCGAAACCGAGATCTACGTGCTCCAGCGGTCGCTGGACGTCGCCACCCAGGTGGCCGAGCGGCTCATCGCGGCGCGCATCGACCCCGTCACTGGCCGGCCGATCAGCCTGATCGCCGGCGCCACGTCGCCGGCCCAGCTCGCCTACACCGTCCAGAACCTAGTGTCGATCCAGCGCGAACCCGTGGCCGACGTGCTCCGGATCTCGGCTGTGTCGACCGATCCGAACGAAGCCAGCCTGCTCGCCAATTTCTACGCGGAAGAACTCGTGGACCGCGCCCTCTGGCGGAGCCGGAGCCGGCTCTCGGCCACACGCGCCTTCCTCGAAAACGAGGCCAACGAGCGAAATCGCGAGCTGCGCGCGCTCGAGGAGCAGATGAAGACGTTCCTGCACGAAAACGGCGGCCTCACGATGAGCTCGGAGGCGACGGCCCTGATCGACCAGGTGTCGACGCTGGAGCAGGCGCGGACCCAGAACGAACTCGAGCTGAAGCTGAAGCGGGTGTCCGCCGAGATGCTGGCGCAGGATCTCGCCGGCATGCAGCCGAAACTCGCGCGGCACCTCGCCGACAACACGGCCGAGGAGATCAAACGCGCCCAGACGGCCATCGCCGACATCGACGCCCGGCTCGACCAGATCTACCGCCAGAACCCGGGGCTCAAGGGCTCGCCGGAGGCGGCCTCCAACCCGACCCTCGCCAGCCTGAATCGGGAGCTCACCGCCCTGCAGGACACCCTGTCGCGGCTGTCGACCTCCTACGTCGACGACGCCGGCCTCGCGCTCGAAGGCGACGGCCTCTCTACCCTCAGCCAGATCCAGCGCCAACTCGCCGACGAGCGGCAGGAAATCGCCCGCCTCGAGGCGCGCGGCCAGCTCTATCGCCGGCAGCTCGACGAATACGGCGCCACGCTGAACAGCCTGCCGGCGCAGCAGATCGCGCTCACCCAGCTCCAGCGTTCGCTCCAGACGACGGAACGCGCCTACCTCTTCCTGCGCGAAAAGCTCGAGGAGGTCCGCATCTCCGAAGAATCCGAGCAGGGCTATGCCGAAGTGATCCGTCAGGCGTTCGCCCCGCCCTTTCCGGAATATCCCGACAAGCCGCGCAACCTCATCCTCGGCGGACTGGTGGGCCTGCTGATCGGGCTCGGCCTGGCCATGCTGCACCAGCAGCGCACGCGCGGCATCATCTTTTCACCGGAAGACCTGCAACAGCGGTCCTATCCGCTCATCGGCATCATCCCCGCGATGACGCCCGAGGCGCCGCCGCCGGCGCCGGCCGGCACCACGGCCCTGCAACGCCCGAACGTCGATGCCATGCTGATCAACGGGCTGTCGCCGGCCTCCATGGTGGTCGACGCCTACCGGAAGCTGCGGTTCAACATCCTGAACACGAGCCTCGGCGAACGCATCCAGACCATCACGATCACGAGCCCGAATCCCGGCGAAGGCAAGAGCCTCACGGCGCTCAATCTCGGGATCGCGATGGCTCAGACGGGCCGGCGCACGGTCGTCGTGGACACCGACCTGCGGTGCCCGACCGTACACGCCAAACTCGGCATGGCCAACAAGCCCGGCTTTATCGAGATGATGCAGGCGCGTCACCTCCAGTTTCGGCGCGCGCTGCCCGAACAGAACAACCTGTACGTGCTGACCGCCGGCGCCAGCTACGCCAACGCCTCCGAGATCCTGGCGTCGCCGGACATGCCGGTGTTCGTCAACGAACTGAAACGGCATTTCGACATCGTCATCTTCGACACGCCGCCTTATCTGGCCGTGTCGGATGCGGTGTTTGTCTCGAGCTTCTCCGACGCCACGGTAATCGTGGCCTCGGCCGGAAAAACACGCGACTATGAGGTGCGCGAGGGGATTCGGGACTTCAGCCAGGCCGGACATCGCGTCATCGGCACGGTGCTGAACGCGTTCGATCCCTCCTCGCTCGCCGGCAACCGCGCGCGCTACCGGTATTACCGGGAGGATGCGTATTACACGCTGGACGCGGCGTGACCGTTCGGCGTGCGGAGCGGCCGATCGGTGGATGATCGGGCGGCGTCGGGATTTGGCGTCGGGTTACGGCTCCTGGGGGAGCCTAACCCGACCTACGGGCTTTGCCAATTTGTCGGTCCCGAGGGAATTCGTGGGACTGACGTGGCGGAGCCGTACCGGGAAGACGCGTCAACCCGCGATACGCCGGCATTCGCCGCCATCCTGACAACCTGCAACCTGACAACCTGCAACCTGACAACCTGCAACCTGACAACCTGCAACCTGACAACCTGCAACCTGACAACCTGCAACCATTAACCATGCACTGGCGCATCTTTTACACCGCACCACGGGCCGAAACGAAGGCGGAAGAGCGCTTGCTCGGGCAGGGCGTCGAGGTCTTTTTGCCTCGCTGCACGACCCTGCGCCGCTGGAGCGACCGAATGAAGAAGGTGACCGAACCGCTGTTTACGAGCTACCTGTTCGCACGGGTGGACGAGCGCGGGCGGATGCAGGTGTTGCAGACGCCGGGCGTCGTGCGGTGCCTCAGCTTCGGCGGCCGGCTCGCGTCGATCTCCGACGACGAGATCGAGCGACTCCGGATCACGCAGCGGGACCTCGACCGGCTGACCCTGCATCCGACCTGGGTACCGCCCATCGGCCGCGAGGTCGTCGTCAAGGCCGGCCCCTTCGAGGGGCTTCGGGGCGACGTCATCGAGCACCGGGGCCAGTGTTCGGTCATGGTGCGCGTGCATGCCATCAAGCAGGCCGTGCGCGTGCAGGTGCCGGCCGAGTATGTGCGGGAAGCCGAACTCGCCCTCTGACGGCCCTCCCCCGGCCTGACCCTTTTTACGACCACCACATCCTTTCATGACCGACCTGATCCACAAGCTTCGCGGCATCCTCACGGCCCGCGAAAAGAAACATTTTGTTGTCCTGCTCATCGCCATCGCCTTCATGGGGCTGTTCGAGATGGCCGGCATCGCCTCCATCATGCCGTTCATGCAGCTCGTCTCCCGCCCCGAGACGATCGAGCAGCAGGCCTGGCTGAAGCGCATCTACGACACCTTCGGATTCGCATCCTACCAGTCGTTCCTCATCGCCGCCGGCGTGTGCGTCCTGGGCCTGATGACGATCGCGAACGCGTTCACCGTGTTCACGCTCTGGCTACAGCACCGCTTCGCCTGGAACAGTTCGCACGCCATCGCGAACCGGCTGCTGCGCAAGTATGTGAGCCAGCCGTATACGTTTTTCCTGAAGCACAACTCGTCGGTGCTCTCGAAGCAGGTGCTGACGGAAGCAAACGACCTGGCACAGGGTGTCCTGTTGTCGGTAGCGACGCTGGTGGCGCGCACGTTTGTTACGCTCGTCATTTTTGGCCTGTTGATGGTGGTCGATCCGGTGCTGGCCCTCATCGTTCTGGGCGTTTTCGGGGCGATCTACGCCGTGGTCACATACCTCAATCGCTCCTATATCACCCGACTGGGAAAAGAACGCTTCACCGCCAACGAGCAGCGCTTTAGAGCCGCCAATGAGACGCTTGCCGGAATCAAATTGCTCAAGATAAGCGGTCGAGAATCGCACTTCCTCAACCGATTTTCCAACGCATCCAGGCGATATCCCCGCGTCGAACCGCGACGCGAGGTGGCCAACGTAGTGCCGGTCTATTTTGTTCAGACGCTAGCATTCGGGGCGATTCTCGTCCTCATCCTGTACATGCTTTCCACCAGAGGCAATCTGCAGGACGTCATTCCGATACTCGCACTCTACGCGCTGGCCGGCTACCGGCTTATGCCCTCGCTTCAACAGCTCTTTACCGCTTCCAACAGGATTCGATTTCAGCTTCCGGTGGTCAACTCCATCC